>JACEMX010000149.1 GCA_013867335.1 Candidatus Nitrosomaritimum aestuariumsis | reverse complement strand
GGTTCTGGTTCAGGAGTTGGTTCTGGTTCAGGAGTTGGTTCTGGTTCAGGAGTTGGTTCTGGTTCAGGAGTTGGTTCAACTTTCTGCATGTCCACATTTTCTAGTGAACCAAACACAGTTTCCAAAAATGTCTCTTTATCAAATGCCTTAAGGTCTGGGTATTCTTGTCCAACACCAACATAAAGAACAGGGGTAGAAGTTATTTTTACAACGGATAGTGCTGCTCCCCCTCTTGCATCAGCATCACTTTTTGTTAAAATTGAACCGTCAAATTCTACATGGTCATAAAATTCCTTAGCCTGATTAACAGTATCATTTCCTGCTAAAGAATCACCTACAAAGATTTTGAAATCCGGTTTTACGACTTTGGTAATTTTGCTAATTTGCTCCATCAAGTTTTTGCTTGTTTGCATTCTTCCTGCAGTATCTATTAGCACACAGTCAATCTTGTGAGATTTTGCATACAACACAGCATCTCTAGCTACAGCAGCAGGATCTGAATTGTAATTTTGCGCTACAAGTTTTAGATTTAATCGATTAGTGTGTTCTCGTAATTGCTCAATTGCTCCAGCCCTGAACGTATCTGCTGCAGCTATTACAACTGAATATTTTTTTTGTTGCAGCATGTAGGCTAGTTTGGCCAAAGATGTGGTTTTACCCGTGCCGTTGATTCCAACAAATAAGATCAAAAAGGGTTGTCCGGATTTCTTTTTTTCATCTATTCTTTCAAAAATATCAATTTCCCCTGCAGAATCAAACAAAGATGAAATTGTTGAGATAAGACTGTCTTTTACAAATTTTTCAATTTCATTTTTGTTTACTTTGGTTCCAATTAATCTAGATTTTAGATCTGATTTTATTTGATCAATAACTTCACTTGCCACATCTGATTCATGAAGAGAAATTTCTAACTCAAATAGAATTTCTTCAATATCCTTTTCGTTAAGCTCCTTTTCGCTTAGACTTTTTGCAGCACTTGAAAATGCATTACGGATTTTATCAAACATAGTTTATCTTATTTGGCTTGAGAATCTGCTTGGATTAATTGATTAATTTGACTTTTTCCTTGTTCTAGCTGAGCTGCTGCATCATGTTTTTTTGCTGCAGTATCTTGAATTGCAACTTCAATTTCTTTGATTCGTGCCTCAAGATAGTTTATTGCAGATTCTGCATCCTTTTCTATAGAAATACCTGCTCCGATATTCAATACGATTTTGTCATTTGATGAGATTTTTGTTTTGACAAAAGTTCCCATACCAACTGGAACCAGTGTATCAGAATCAGATTTTTTGTTGAGTGATTTTATTGATTCTATAGCAGCAGTTGCTTCTCGTAAAACACCATAAAGAGTTCCTTCTCTTTGAGATAAATCTGCAAAATAGGTCTCTAGCATTTGCATTTGTTGCATTAATTGTTGGGCCCTTTCTTCACTCATTTACAACAAATCATTTTCTGATGGTTATAAATTGATTCATAAAATGAAAATGAAAAAAATAAAGATTGAACTTTATTTTGTTTTTGAGAATCTGTCTTCTACTTCGTCCCAGTTAACTACATTCCACCAAGATGAAATATAGTCTGGTCTCTTGTTTTGATATTTCAGATAGTATGCGTGCTCCCAAACATCCAGTCCCAATAGAGGTACTAATCCTTCAGTTCTTGGGCTTGTTTGATTTGGCATTGCTTTGTACTCTACCTTACCTGAGGAAGGATTGAATACTAACCATCCCCAACCACTTCCTTGTATTACTGCAGAAGTAGATGAGAATTTCTCTTTAAAGTCAGAAAAGCTTCCAAAGGAATCATTGATTGCATCTGCAATTGATCCACCTGGTTCTCCTCCGCCATTTGCTTTCATGTTGTTCCAAAATAGCCTATGGTTATCATAACCACCACCATTGAAATTAACAGCCCCTCTTTGAGCTTCAGGTACTTGATTGATATCAGATAAAATATCTAAGATATCTTTATCTTGAATTTCCTGAGGACAAGCTTCAAGAGCTGCATTCAGTTTATCGGTGTATGCTTGATGATGCTTTGTGTGATGAATCTCCATTGTTCTTGCGTCAATGTGAGGTTCTAATGCATCATATGCATATGGTATTTCAGGAAGTGTGTATTTTCCCATAAATCCAAAACATGTGTTATTCCATTTATTGCTTTACTAGGCAATTGGTTTTTACTTGCTTAGAAATACTAGAAAGTTTGTGAAATTACAAATCATTTTTTCATCAATAATTCTAATTTCATCATTAGTTGTTCTTTTGGAGTTATTTGACCAAGAAAATGATTTGAAATTGTATTTAGAAAATAGTGTTCCATTTGTTGGTTCTGAAATACCAAAAATGGATGGAATAGATGGAAAGGGAGTAAAAATTGCAGTGATTGATACAGGTGTTGATTTTAATCATCCAGACTTGTTGGGATGGGGTCCTGATGGAAAAGTTGTTGGAGGCCATAATTTCATACAGGAAGGAGAATTACCCATGGATAACAACGGTCATGGGACCCAAGTTGCAGGTGTAATTGCAGCAGATGGTCAAGTAAAAGGAATTGCTCCAAAAGCAAAAATTTTAGCATACAAAGTTTCTGAAGACGGAGATGCAGTATCTTCTGATTTAATCATCAAAGCAATTGAAAGAGCAATTGAAGATGGTGCAAATATTATCAACATTAGTCTTGGCGTAAACAAAACAAATATCGAAATAGATGAGGCAGTAACCAAAGCCTTAGAAAAAGAAATTTTTGTAGTAACTGCTGCTGGAAACGACGGTCCGGGAAATGGAACCATAGGCAGTCCCGGAAAAAACTTTGGTTCAGTTACAGTAGGTGCAACATACAATAATTTGACTTCAAGTTTAGTTGCAACACTAGAGGTTAACGAAAAACCATATACGGTTATTCCAATGGTAGGATCTGCAAGTTTAGATGAACCAATCGAAGGCCAAATTATTTTTGGAGGTTATGGAAAACAAAAAGAGCTTTCTGGGATGGAAGTAGCAGATTCAATTCTTTTAGTCGAAAGAGGAAGCGATGTTGAAGGAGAGTTACTTTATTTTTCTATCAAAGAAGAAAATGCTGCCAATGCCGGAGCAAGAGCACTTATTGTATACAATAATGAACCAGGAATTTTTCTCGGAGAATTAACTCATGAATTTGTAGAACCTGGATATCAGCCAAGAATTCCAGTAGTATCCATTGATAGAGAAGAAGGACTAGAGATCAAAGAGATAATTCAAGAAGAAAATTTTGCCAGTCTCAACTTGTTTTTTAATCCAGATTTTGTTGCTCACTTTAGCTCAAGAGGGCCGGTATCACCATTTTACATAAAACCAGACATTGTAGCACCTGGAGCATACATCAATACAACTCAAAATAATGGAGATTACAACTTTACTAGTGGAACAAGTTATGCTGCACCGCATGTCAGCGGGGCTGCTGCCCTCCTAATCCAAAAGAATCCCAATATTCATCATCATGAAATTAAATCACTGTTATTGACTACCTCTGAGCCTGTATCTGATGCCTATGGACAAGAATTTTCTCTGAAGGATGCTGGTGCAGGTAGGCTAAACATTGCAAGAGCATATGAGGCAACTCTGATAATTCAGCCACCTCACTTTGTCATGAACCTATCATCAGAGAAACCAATCGAAGAACAAGTCTTGGAACTAAAGTCACTGAATGATTCATTGAATAATATCGATGTTTCATTTGAAGGTCCAGATTTTATTCAATTTTCAAATTTTCGTGAAGGAAATAATTTGAAAATCAGAATGAATGCTTTAGAGGAGAAATTCGGAGATTATGAGGGCAGAATAATTATTAATCAAAATGAAGACAGATATGTAATTCCATTCTTATTGCATTACACAGAGGCATCTATTTCGACATCACAGCAAGATGGAACATTAAGCTTTGAAATTTATCATCCAGAAGAATGGAGCTTTGCAAAAATTTCAGTAACTAATAGCAAGGATGGGTCAACTGAAACAATATCCACAAACCCAGGAAAATTGTCAACAATGAATGTTTATCAGAATGGTGAATACTGGATTCAGACCAGTGTCAAAACAGAAGAAGATTCCTTTGATGCCTTTGATGTAATTGAAGTTAACTCAGTATTACCAGGGACAGTCAAACCATTTGATTGGTTTGGTCTTCCTGAAAAACAGATTGGAATAATTGCAATAGTAGCAATCGTTATGGGGTTAGTAGGTTTGAAAATTTCAAGAATTAAACAAGTTTAGGTCCAGCACTTTTAATTTCTGCTGAAACACCATCGAATTTTTCAAAATTCTCAATGAACATTTTTGCCAAACTCTTTGCAGATTTTTCATATGCATCTTTGTTTGTCCATGTATTTTTTGGATCTAAAATTTCTGGAGGAACATCATCGACTTTTGTTGGGATGTCTAGATTAAACAATTCATCATGTCTGTATTCAACTTTATCTAGCTCTCCAGTTAATGCAGCAGTAACCATTGCTCTACTGTATTTTATTTTGATTCTGGTACCAATACCATATGGTCCGCCTGACCAACCAGTGTTAATCAAGTAGACTGTAGTATTATGCTGGTTGATTTTTTCACCTAGGAGCTTTGCATAAACAGATGCAGGTCTAGGCATAAAAGGTGCTCCAAAGCATTCAGAAAACACGGATTTAGGCTCCTTTATTCCACGCTCAGTTCCAGCCAATTTACTAGTATATCCAGACATGAAATGATACATTGCACCTTCTTTTGTCAATCTAGATACTGGTGGCAAAACCCCTAGTGCGTCAGCTGTAAGAAAGACAATTACTTTTGGATGTCCTCCAACACTTGGAATAACTGCGCCTGGAATGTAATCCAAAGGATAAGCTACACGTGTGTTTTCTGTTAAAGTATTATCATCATAATCTGGATGCCCATCATTTAGCACAACATTTTCTAGAACAGCACCAGGTCTAATTGCATTCCAAATTTCAGGCTCTGCCTCTTGGCTTAGATTGATGCATTTTGCATAACATCCTCCTTCAAAATTAAAAGTTCCATTATCTGACCAACCATGTTCATCATCGCCAATCAAGTTTCTGTTTGGGTCAGCTGAAAGAGTTGTTTTTCCAGTACCAGATAATCCGAAGAATAACGCGGTGTCCTGATTTTTTCCAATATTTGCAGAACAGTGCATAGGAAAAATTCCACGTTCTGGTAACAAGAAGTTCATTACTCCAAACATTGATTTTTTCATTTCGCCGGCATAACGAGTTCCGCCGATTAGTACAATTTTTCTAGTCAAATCAATTAAGATGAATACATTAGAAGCAGTTCCATCAATTTCAGGTACTGCCTCAAATTCATTGATGCACATTACAGTAAATTCCGGAATATGGTTTTCCAACTCTTCTTCAGTCGGTCTGATAAAGAGTTGTCTTGCAAAAAGACTCTGCCATGCATGATCATTAATTACTCTAATTGGCAAACGTGTTTCTTTATCTGCTCCAACAAATCCATCAAATATGAAAAGTTCTTTATCGTTTACAAAATTTTTCATCTTTTCAAGAATTTTCTCAAATTTGTCAGATGGAATTTGGTGGTTAATTTTTCCCCAATCTATTGTATCTCGAGTAATATCATCGACTACAATGAATCTGTCATCAGGTGAACGTCCGGTATATTTTCCAGTATTTACAGAAAGAGAACCAGTTGTGTTTACTACACCCTCTTTTCTACTAACGGCATTATCTACTAGTTCATCAGGAGTGAGATTTCGAAATAGTTTGGAGGGATTTATGCCAAATTCCTTAATTTGTGATGAAAATTTGTCAGTTACGCATGAACTTACCACTTCAGTCAATGATGGCAATCTCCATTAAATGTAATTTAATCCCAGGTGCAGTCATGAGATATTTCGATCCGCCTTGATTTTCCTTATTATCTCTTTCTTATGATCCAAATTATTTTGGTCTAGGAACGTATTTATGTAAAATTTCAAAAGTGGTTCTGATGCCAATTAACAAAGAAAAACTAGCAAAGAGAGAAGAGGCCAAAGAACACAACCCAGACTTTGCCAGACCAGAGAGTTGGCGTTACAAAAGATTAGAGTCTACATGGAGAAAGCCAAAAGGAGTAGATCACCACCAGAGAAAACAAAAAAGTCGTGGAAGACCTGGACTAGTTAAGGTGGGATATGGCGGACCAAAAGAGGCCAAAGGACTTCACCCTTCAGGATATACAGATAATTTAGTTCATACAATTGAAGATTTAGATAAATTGAATCCCAAGACAGATGGCATTAGATTTGGCCACAGTGTCGGGACTAAAAAAAGAAAAGAGATAATTGCAAAGGCAATTGAAAACAAGTTCAAAATTTTTAATGCGAGAGTGAGTGCAAGTGGTAGTAAATCTTAAAGCTAAAAAACGACTCGCAGCAAGAGTTACTGGAGTCGGAGTTCACAGAATTAAATTTGATTCGGATCATCTAGATGATGTAGCAGATGCAATCACAAGGGAGAACATTAGAAGTTTAATCACTGCAAACACTATCCAAATTAGACCATTTACTGGAACTTCCAGAGGAAGGGCACAAGACAAGAAAGACCAAAAAAACAAGAGAGGAACAAAACAAGGCTCCAAACAAGGTAGGAAAGGAGCTCGTGTTGGAAAGAAAGAGATCTACGTTGCAAAGGTCCGTTCATTGAGAAGACTGCTCAAAATCGCCAAAGACAGAAAAGACCTTACAAATCCAGAGTTTTGGGCACTTTACAAAAAGGTAGGTGGAAACACCGTTAGAAACAAGGCTCATTTGAGACAGCTAATGGAAGAAACCATCGCAAAAAGAAAATCCTAGAATCGATAGATCGTATTTTCCCAGTCTAAAATTTTATCATCCTTAATTTTGATTCCTTCTTTTTGGAGCATGTTTTTTTTAATTTCTCCCCCATACGCATATCCTCCAATTTTCCCATCAGACTTTACAACTCTATGGCACGGGATAATTACAGGATAAGGATTTTTGTTCATAATTTTTCCTACAGCCCGCTGACCATTTGTAAACCCAACTGCTTTTGCCAATTCACCATAGGTGGTAATTTTTCCCTTTGGAACTTCAAGTAATTTTTTGTAAATTTTTTCATCAAGATTCATAATTTTATTACCTCAAGATTAGTTGAATCTAAAAGTTCAAGAACTTTTTTCTTGTTTGGTCCTAACCCTCCCCAATCTAAAAGAGCTGCACTTGCATTTTGATTCCTCTCTATAATATGAGAAAACAAATTCTCATCTAAATTATCCAATGCATGTTTTGGCATTACGGTCCCCAAAGCAAATTTTCCTTTTAGTAATTCATTGGTAAATTTTTCTGGATAATGTGTCCCTCCAAAACAGATAGCATGAGGATTTTTTGGAATTTTTTCGGATAGAACTTGGTCAACTAGTTTTGCTACGGATTCACATAAAGACACATCAGTCCATTGTTTTTC
>JACEMX010000176.1 GCA_013867335.1 Candidatus Nitrosomaritimum aestuariumsis | reverse complement strand
ATACTAAAAATATCCTTACTGTACATAAATAACACAATTTGATTTTTTGCAATAAATGGAATTTGTAAAAATGATTCAGAAAATTCTTTTTCTAAATTACTTAAAGTCTCTTGTAAATTTCCATCAATCCACGTAAGAATTGCATGTGGAATGAAATTCTTAATTTTTGTAGGATCATATACTACGGTAAATTGAATTCCCTGATTTTCATTTAATTTCTCAATACATCTTGTTATCGTTTTAGTTGAGAGATTTGTCTTTTTTGAAATACTTTCAATTTTTTGACGTGGATTTTTCATCAACTCTTCTAGTATTTCTAAATCAGTTTTAGTCAAATTAGAATCAAAACCAGGATTTTCGGCTTCAAAAATTGATAAAACTCTTACATCTCGCATTAAATTATTTACAAGTTCAATTTTTTCTTGGAGATTTTCTTTTGCAACAATACCACAAACCGTAACACCTCCAACACAAGGCACAACAAAAAATGGTTTTCCAACAAGACGAATTTGCTTCAATATCTCTTTGATGTTCTGACCAGAAACCACAATATACAAAACTCCGAGACCCAACACGGGAGGGTCGACCTTTATTGTAAAATTCTCTATAATCTGAGAATCTTCCATTTTTCGTATTCGTGCTCTAACTGATCCTCCAGAAATTCCTAATTCTTTTCCAATTTGTCTATCAGATTCTCTACAATTATTCAATAACCTGCTTAGTATTTTGATATCTAAATTGTCCAATATAGCACCTTTCTATTTCCTTTACAGTAAATTAAGAACTAATTCTTTATAAAATTGTCTGTAATGTTAGCACTATACAACATAGACATTAAATATTAGACAGAAAGTAGTTTATTCATGGAATACAGACTGCGTTTAGCAAAAAGGATGTTGTTCAACAAAAAAGGCAGTCTCATAGGCGCCGTATTGGCAGTCACTATTGGCATTTTAGTAATTCATGTTAATTTTGTAATTTTTCAGGGCTTATTCGATGCAATAGTTCGAGATATTAGCAATTACCGAAATGGGGACATTCTTGTCACAGATGAAGCAGATTACATAGACAAATCTGATTTAGCTTTGGCAAATTGGTTTGAAAGAATACCATTTGTGCAAGGTGCTACACCGAGGTTGTCATCCTCTGCTGAAATCAATATGACAAAAAATGGAAAATTAATTGAAGAAACTAGAGTCCCTGTAGTTGGAGTTGATCCATACAGAGATGTAAAAGCGTCTACTGTACATGAAACGGTAGCTGATGGAACTTATGTTCTTAATCGTAATTCAGTAATTTTAGGAACTAATGTTGCACGAGATCTTGGAGATGCTCAAGTGGGTGACAGTCTAAAATTGCTTATTGTAGATAGAACAGGTGAGGATCAAATTAGAAGGTTCAATGTTGCAGGAATTATGAAATCACCTGGAGGTCAAGGTTTTGATTATAGTGTAGTAATGCACATCGACACATTACGTGACATGATGGGAAGAAGTGGAGAATCTAGTTCATTTATTGTAAAACTGAATGATCCTAGTAAAGCCTTTGAAGTTAAAGAATTTTTCTTGACTGCGTTTCCAAATGATGATTTTCTTGCTGAAACTATAGAGGAATCAGCAGAAGAACAACTGGCTGGATTCAGATCTGGAATTGCAATGATCAATATGATTGGATACTTTGGCATGATGTCATCGGCATTTGCTATAGTTACTATTCAAATGATGCTTGTAAATGGAAAAACAAGGGAAATTGGTGTAATGAGATCAATTGGAGCCAAACGAAAAGACATTCTGATCATCTTTATTTTTCAAGGAATGATTATTGGAGCTATTGGTGCTGGGGTCGGTACGGCTGCAGGATTGGGTTACACCTTTTATGCAAAAGAGACCAAAATGTCATTTAACAACAGTCTTCCGCTAGAGGTGTCATACAATTGGGAAAAAATCATCCAAACGGCCTTAACATCTTTCTCTCTGGCCATAATTGCTTCTCTTTATCCATCATACCGAGCTACTAAGCTACTTCCAGTGGAGGCGATGAGAACTGTCTAAGGTTTTGGAGGTAAGTAATTTGACCAAAACTTATGGTACTGGTGAGAATCAGGTAAAGGCATTGGATAATGCCACTTTTTCAATTGAAAAGGGGCAATTTGTTTTAATTGTCGGAAGTTCTGGTTCAGGAAAATCAACACTTCTTAACATGATTGGTTTGTTAGATCGTCCAACTAAAGGCAAAGTCTTCATTGATGGAACTGACACTACCAAACTAAGTGAAAATAAAATATCTGCATTTAGAAACAAGAAGTTAGGTTTTATTTTTCAATTTTCAAACTTGCTTACTGATCTTACAGTCTTAGAGAATGTTTTGCTACCAAGACAAATAGCAGGAACAAATGGCTCTGCTCAAAAAGATGCTCAAGATCTCTTAAAGACAGTAGGATTGGAATCTCAAATGAATAAAAGAGCAAATAAAATTTCTGGTGGCCAAGCTCAAAGGGTAGCCATAGCAAGAGGACTGATTAACAATCCATCAATTGTTCTAGCTGACGAACCAACTGGAAACTTGGATTCTGTAACTTCTGGAATGGTAATTCAATTGATGAAATCAATGGCAAAAAAATTGAACCAAACTTTTGTTATTGTAACTCACGAACCAGAGCACTTTGGTGATGTAGATAAAATAATTACAATCAAAGATGGCAGGGCCTTTGAAGGAGAGCAACCTGCAGAAATGGAGGTAATTGCATGACTAATTCGATAATTCTAATCCCATTAGCAATTTTATTGATAATTCCCTTTGCTATTGATAATTCATTTGCACAAATTAGCTCTGGCGGATTTGGCCAGTCTCCATTTGAGCGTGATTTTCATGATATTAGATTTCTAGATGCATATTTTGGAACTATGGAAGAAAAAATAGAAGCTGAACCGGGAGACAACAGCGTACCATTTACAGTTGTATTTGCAAATGTTGGAACTCAGGATATTACAGGAATCAAGGGGCAACTATCACTTCCAATGGGTTTTTCAGGAATAAATGGTCCAAGATCTGTAATACTTGCCGATAGTGATTCTAATTCTCTTGCAGGTGAAAATTTCCACTTGACCTTTTTTGTTAACATTGGTGAAAATGTCGAAATCCAGCAATATCCTGGCACCGTCAAGCTTGATTATTCAAGATTAAGGGAATCTGGAGTAAGAACTTCATTTTCTGATTTTGAATTCAAAGTCACTGGTGATAGTACAATTAATGTTAAAGCATTAGATCCTTTCTTAACTTCTTTACAAACAAATAATGTCATCATTGAAATCTCTAATGATGGTACAGCTGCAATTTCCAGTGTAGATGTTGTTTCAACCAATACTCAAACAGAAAGAGCATCCACTGCAGCATCTACTACTAATGTTGAAAATGTAGTTATCTTAGAATCCAATTGGGATGTCGGAAATATTCAACCTAAATCCTCTAGACAACTTACAGCTACTGTATATGTTCCTGAAAATCTAAAAGGTGATACACTACGTATACCATTATCCATATCCTATTACAATGCACATGGAGATCAGCATACTATAGACAAAATCGTTGATTTTTACATTAAAGGATTCATTGATTTGTCAGTATATGGAATAGATGTAATTGATTTATCTGATACGCAAATGGTAGTAGGTGAAATCATCAATGAAGGAAACGAAGATGCGTTATTTGGATTTGTAACATTAGAACCTCTAGGAGATTCAAACATCAAAAAACAAACTCAATTTATTGATGAAATAGAAATAGATGCACCAGTTCCATTTAACATTCCACTTGAATTTGAAGGAGAACCTGAGTATGGAGAACATGACATCAAAATTACAGTAAGATACAAAGACAATATACGAGAAGAACTTTTCCTACCATATGAGACTACTATATTTGTAGAAGAGCCATCAAATGATGAGGAATCAGAAGACAATACAATGATGATCGCAATTCCAGTAATTATTGTAATAATTGTTGGATTCCTACTGTTACGTAGACGCAAAAAGCAAGAAATTGAAAATAGTTAATCTTTAATTGCAAAATATTCTAAATTTCTTATCGATTTACTTTGAGATTAAGTATAATCATTATGATAGCTGTATTGGCAATTGGAATATCAATAATTTCTATAGGATTTTTTACCAACCAGCAAGTGGAAGAAATGGTAACCACAATAACACCATACGAAAATCTCGAAAATTACAAGGAAGAACTAGAAAAGATCAATCAATACAACCAACAACTTTTAACTGATTTAGAAAACCAAATTATCAATTCTGATGATGTACACATAGAACAATTAAAAAAAGAAATTCAAGTTTTAAAGCGAGTTATTGATGATAATAAAAAAGAACTTGATCAAGTTATAGAAAGACTATCTGAAATGAAAGAACAGTAATAGTATTGAGTTTCTTAATTCATATATCATTTGATAAACTAATTTTTGTGGAATTACATCAAAAACTCACGATTTTAGGCATTATCTTGCTTGTAGCAACATTTCTCATTCATACATATCATGAACAAGATCATCCTAGTATTGGATTTAATTTTGCTTATGTGACCGGTATTGCTATGCTCATTGCATTTTTAGCAAGTTTCCTTCTTTTTAACAAGGAAAAACTAAAGGATTCTAAAAAATAATTTCATAGATATGATACTTTATTTTTTTAAGGTGTAGTTTTTGCATTTTTTTTGTAGACATATACTATTCTAACATTTTCCTCTAACGGAGTAGGATTTCCATCAGTTTTTTTATTTAAAAAATACTCTTCTACTTTTTTTGCTACTTCCTCTGTATCTGCTCCAAATGAGATCCAAATTCCATTTTCCTCAACTTTATGTACGTCAAATAACCTTTCATCTAGGTCTTTTGTAATTCCAATGTACCAATCTGTATAATCCCCTTCAAATTTACTCATATAGGTTTCAATTCGTTTTATGACAGTATTGTAATCCATTACATGATAATCCATAATTTGATTACAGTTAAAATGTAAAATTTTTAAAAGTTATGTGCAACTTCTAATTCGAATAATTATTGATGTCTATTTTCTTTTCATATTCCAAACTAAAGAAATTAAAAGTAAAGCAATTCCTGTAAACACAAAAACTACCCCTATTGAAAATTCAATTTTTAATCTCTGGTGAATACTCTTTTTTTCTTCATCTAGTAAATAATACGATTCAGATTCAAAATTATCAAAAAACTGTAGTTGGGGATAGTCAAAAATCACAATAAATGTACCTACAATCAATATTATCAAGCCTACAAAAAACCAACCAATGTTTTTAATTTCCAAATATGTTCACCTACTAAATTATGGCTAATCCCTATAACTAAGATTATAAGCAATTAGAGGATCTTGCGATCATGCCTGGGGATGAGATTGTAGTTCCCAAGGAATTAAGAGAATTCATGTTAGAAGGAGCAGAAGAAACATTCCTTGGAAAAAAAAACGGTGCCAATAAACAATATCGATATGGTAATTTACACATTAGAGAATATGATGACAAATTTTTGGTTCATACTGATAAAATTGATCCTCGTAAAGATCCTTTAGGACACCTGGTTTTTGATGCACCTGAAGTATTAGTTGGATTGGCTTGTGCAATATTTGGAGGATCCCAAATTGGAAAATCTCTAATCAATACAAACAAGTCTAAGAAATCTTCTATTTCTTCAGGTTTACTTTCATCTATAATTGCAGGATATATCGGGTATACATCTACAAAAAAAATTAAAAATTATTTGGAGTAAATTTCATGCCAACCCTAAGAACCATTCAAGTTTTAATTAAATTACTTCCTTCAATTTTCGCTCTGCGAAAAGATCGGCGTACTTGGGTAAAACAGGAAGGAAAAAATATTGATACGGAAAGATACCGGAAAAATGCGCAAAAAGTTTTAAACACTTTCATCACACTAGGTCCAGTTTACATTAAACTTGGACAGTGGCTTTCATCAAGGGCTGATATTTTACCTCAACCTTACTTAGAGGAGCTATCTAAACTGCAAGATAAAGTTCCTGCTGCACCATTTGATCAAGTAAAACCAATTATTGAAAAAGATATTGGCCCTCTAAACGAAAAATTTGATAACGTAGATCAAAACCCTCTATCTGGAGCATCATTAGGGCAAGTCTATCGTGGCTCCATCTCAGGTCAACAAATTGTCATCAAAGTAAAACGACCTGGAATTGAAAAAGTGGTTGCAGAAGATATTGAGGTACTAAAAAAAATTCTTCCTTTAGCATTAAGATTCGTGGATCCCAATCTTCGTTTTTCTGCAAAGGCAATGCTTTCTCAATTTATAGAAACGATTCACGAAGAAATGGATTACACCAATGAATCATCAAATCTAAAAAAAATCAAAGATGATATGAAAAATAACAAAAAAGTGGTGATTCCATCAGTGTATGATGATTATTCCTCTGAAAATGTATTGACTATGGAATACATACCTGGAATCAAGGTTACTAATGTAGAGGCATTAGATGACAAGGGTATTGATAGACAAAAGCTAGTAATCGATGTTCATAAGGTCTTTTTTACCATGTTATTGAGACATTCATTATTTCATGCTGATCCTCACCCTGGAAATATTTCCGTAACAAACGATGGTAAACTAATACTCTATGATTATGGAATGGTAGGAAGACTAGATAATGAAACTAGACTGCGATTAATTCGACTTTATCTGGCCCTGGTAGAACAAGATCCACCCCGTACAGTAAATGCTATGAATGATTTGGGCATGCTAACTCCTGACTTTAATCGGTCAGTAATTGAAAAAGGAATTGAACTTACGGTTCGTGCCATGCATGGACGAAAACCTGATGAAATGGAAGTTCAAAGCTTAATGGAACTAGCCAATAAAACAATGAGTAGATTTCCGTTTATTCTACCAAAAAATCTTGCTTTATACATGAGAATGGCGTCAATAATAGAAGGAATTTACAAACAACATAAAGTGGATTTTAAATTCGTTAAAGTAGTAAGAGAAATTTTAGAGGAGGAGAATTTAATCAAAGATGCATACATTGAAGAATTGAAATATTCATTTCAAAGATTTGCAAAATCAATTGATGCAACTATTTCGATTGCACCAGAATTAAAAAAATTCATTGATGATAATAGGTCAATTCAACTTTTAAATGCAAAGCCCAAATCAAATATTCTACTATCTGGGAGTATTTTATCCGCTGCCATCTTTGTTGGATCAGCAGTTTTGTATTCTTCAACTGAACTAATAGGAATGACAGGAATGATTGGTTCTTTAGTAATAATGAGTATTTTCACTATATTCAGAAAAAAATAATTATTCTACTTTGATTTCTTTACCATGTTTATGAACAGGAATGATAATTGTTAAAACCCCCTGAGAGTATTTGGCAGAACTTACTGCATCATCTTCATCGTTTACATCAACAGGCAATCTAATTTTTTTATCAATAACATTAGGGCGTTGGTTACAAATC
>JACEMX010000017.1 GCA_013867335.1 Candidatus Nitrosomaritimum aestuariumsis | reverse complement strand
CGTCAAAAAGATCGGCGGAGTTCCTTTCCTCATTGTTTTTAAAATGTAATTTCAAGTAATACTTGGAAAAATAAAATCAAAAACAGTTTTTAACAATCAAAAAAGGAAATCAATTTTATGTAGTAAAGAGAAATTAAATCGTTGCAAGAAGACATTAGCAGAAAACTTGAATCAAAACTAGATGCAAAAATCTTTTCTAAATCCAGAAAAAAAACACTTCCAGATGGTTTCAAGAAAGGCAAGGTTGTCAATGAAGTTTTAGACAAACCAACTGTAATGACACTTTACAAATTAATCACTGATCATATTCTTTCCTATGTTAACGGTCCAGTAAGTGCTGGAAAAGAATCTGTACTGTTTTGGGCAGTTGATGAAAAACAAGTAAATGTTGCGCTGAAAATTTATCTTGTAAGCACGTCAAATTTCAAAAAAAGAGAACCTTACATCCTGGGAGATCCTAGATTTTCAAGACTGAAAAAAGGAACAAAAAATCTTGTTTATCTTTGGGCTAAAAAAGAATTCAGAAATCTTTCACAATGCTATGACTGCGGAATTCCTGTTCCTAGACCCATTTATGTTACAAATAATGTCCTTGTAATGGATTTTGTGGGCGACAATGGTGTCCCTGCCAGATTATTATTAGAATCAGAAATAGACGAAAATGATTATCTGCAATCTATCTCTATAATCAAGGATTTGTATAAATTAGCAAAATTGGTTCATGGCGATTATTCGGAATACAATATTTTCAAAACTAAAAATGGCTTGGTTCTTTTTGATCTTGGTTCTGCAGTTGATCTTAGACACCCTAATGCTCAAGAATTTCTTAAAAGAGATATTAATAACATAACCAGATTCTTTTCTAAACGTGGCATCGATGTCAATGATCCAGAAGAAATCTTAGAGGAAATAATATCATGAGTTTTGAGAAATTAATTAGAATACCAAATGATCGAATTGCAGTATTAATTGGAAAATCTGGTAGTGTCAAATCAAAAATTGAAGAAATCTGTCATGTCACTTTGGACATTGATGGAAGTACAGGAGAAGTTTGGATAAAGTCAAATGATGATGTCGAAAAAATTGAACCGTTCAAGGCAATGGAGATTGTAACTGCAATAAGCAGAGGCTTCTCTCCGGAGAATGCACTTACTTTGATTAAAGGTGAAAATGCTTTACATGTTATTGATTTGAGAGAATTTGGGGGAAAATCCAGTTCAAATATTGAAAGAATTAAAGGGAGACTAATTGGAGAGAGTGGGAAGGCCAGACGAAATATGGAAAATTTAACTGGAACTTTAATCTCCGTGTATGGAAAAACAGTTTCAATAATAGGTGATACCAATAAACTAAGATTAGCAGTAGATGCAATTTCCTCAATATCTAATGGAAGCATGCATGGAGCAGTCTATAACAAATTAGAAACTGCAAACAGAAAAGGAAAAGAAGAAAGAATGAAACTATGGGAAGATCAAAATGTCTTCGATTAAAGAAAAATTCAATCAGATCTCCCCAAGTGAGTTCTTTTATAGAAACAGGGACCTTGCCGGTTTTAGTAATCCAACTCGATCCCTATACACTGCAGTGAGGGAATTTGTCGAAAACGGGCTTGATGCCTGTGATCAAAAGGGTATCCTTCCTGACATTCATTTAACTATCAAGGCAGTTGACCCTGAAAAACCAGACCCCAAACCCTACATCCTAACTGTAAAGGATAATGGCCCTGGAATTGAATCAAAACACGTTCCTTTAGCATTTGGTACGGTGCTTTATGGCTCTAAGTTCGGACTAAAACAAGCAAGAGGAATGTTTGGGTTAGGTGCCACAATGGCAATTTTGTATGGACAAATCACAACCAACAAACCGGTAACTGTCAAAAGTTCAACTGATGCAAAAACTTCTGACGAATTCGAATTAATATTAGACATTCAAAAGAACAAGCCAGTAATTTTGAAACACAAAACAAAAGATGTTTCAAAAAAAGGTTTGTCCGTTAGTATTTTCTTGGAAGGTGATTATTCAAAAGCTGGAGCAAAAATAAGAGACTATGTATACCAAACATCGCTTATCACTCCTTATGCGACAATAACATTTGATGATCCTAAGGGAGAGAAGTATCATTATCCAAGAATTATCAAAACAATGCCTCGACCTCCAACTATCATCAGGCCCCATCCCTATGGAATTGATGTTGAAACAATCAGAAGAATGATTGTTGAATCACAATTTGAAATTCCAACAATTGATGATGCAATGATTGAAAAAGTTAGAAAAGATTTGGGTCTATCAAAAAAGAATCTTAGTTTTACTGCAATAATGGCCAAAGCTAAAACTCGGTGGAAAAATCTTTCAAGACAAGTAAGAGTTGTGATTGCATTAATGTCATTTCTAAAAATGGATTTTGAAAAATTAAATAAAATCAGAATTGAAGATATTGATGTACCAAACAAAAAATTATTTTATTGGGACTTTGGAGATTCACAATCCAAATCTGTGGATATGGATCCGGAAAGCCAATACTACCGCCAACTAACAAATACTGTTCAAGGAGAAACCTTGACTGCATTTTTGACTAAACGGTTCCAAAGGGTTGGACCAACAACTGCAGTAAAATTTGCACAATTTGCAGGATTCAAGCCTGAAAAACGAATAGGATCCATGACTAACCAAGAATTGGTAAAACTTAGTGATGCTTTACAGAAATTTGATGATTTCATGTCTCCGGACCCAAGCTGCCTTGCTCCATTGGGAGAAGAGCCTTTGGAAAAGGGCATGAGAAAATTCTTTGAACCTGATTTTCTTGCGGTTATCCAAAGAAATGCATCTGCATATTCAGGCTTTCCATTCGTAGTTGAAATGGGAATTGCCTATGGCGGAAATATCAATACAAGAGGAATTAAGGTCTACAGATACGCAAATAGAATTCCATTGCTGTATGATGAAGGAAGCGATGTGGTTCTAAAAGTCGTAAATGATATTGATTGGAGTAGATACAAAGCAAAAGGCGATCCTCCTTTAGTTATTGTTTCACACATCTGTTCTACGAGAATTCCATACAAAACAGTGGGCAAAGAAAATGTAGCAGACAGACAAGAAATAGAAAAGGAACTAAAATTAGCAATTCAGTTTATTGCAAGAAAACTTTCTGTCTTTATGAATAAGAAGGGACAAGCCGAAGCTGCAAAAAAGAGAGCCAATCTTTATGCAAAATACATCCCGTTGATTGCTCAATTCTGTACTGAACTAGCTGGAAAGACAAAAGAACCTAATGTACAAAAAATCCTACAAGAGGAGAAACCGATAGAAAATGAGTAAAAAATCTGACAAAGCAAAGGCATTACAGAAAAAAGCAACAGAAAAGCAAAAAAACATTCTTGAGATGCTCAAAAGTCATGGCGCCAAAATTTATGAAGACCTAGATAATGGCCAATTTCCAAAATTCTCTATTCCCAGTAGATCTGTAAGTAACATTGTCTATGATAAAAAACTACGACAATACATTTTAGGAAATTCAACCGCATTGAGAAGTTCTAGAAACACTTCTCAGTTAAGATCATTTACCCAATTAATGTGGCTTGCATTTTTTGCAAATCGATTAACAAATGAAAAAAAATCTTCAACTCTGAGAGATATTTACTATTCATCTCAAGCATTTGCCATTGATTTTGAAGATCAGGCTGAATCTGATAATATCATCGTCGATTTAGAAGCCGTCACATCACGCCCACGAGAAGATTTTCACATATTTCCTGAAGAGAGAAGCTCTATTTTTGGAGATTTGAATATAGAGTACACCATTCCGGGATATGAGGGTAAATCTATGAACCTGGCTAACCATCCTGACGGTTATGCAATAGGTCCTAGTTTGACTACTGCTGAATTAGTTGATACAAGTGCAGAAATTGTAATTGCAATTGAAAAAGGTGGATTATTCACCAGATTTGTTGAAGAACAAGTAGACAAGAAATTCAAATCCATTATTATCAATACTGGAGGACAAGCTCCACGTTCTACCAGAACGTTATTGAAAAGACTTCATGATGAAATGAAACTTCCTGTAATTATCCTGACAGATGGGGATGTGTATGGAGAGCATATTGCCATGGTGATCAAATCTGGCTCAGCTAATGCTGCGCACCTTAGAGAATTGACAGTTCCTGATGCCAAATGGGTTGGTGTTTGGGCTACTGATATTGAAAAATACAAACTTCCTACAATTCCAATGACTGAATCTGACATTAAGAGATGTTACGACCTGCAAAAAGATCCTAGGTATCTAGATGGAATATGGAAAAAAGAATTAGAGGTATTCTTAAGATTAAAAAGAAAAGCTGAGTTGGAGGCTTTCTCAAAATATGGGTTAACAAATATTACTGAAAAATACTTGCCTCAGAAATTAGAATTAGCTAAAAGTCTCTAATCGTTTTTGATTCGAAGTGTTAAGACTCCGTTTCTATATTTGAAATCAAAAATCTGCATTCCATTTGATCCTTCGATTGGGACTTCTTTTGAAAATCCTGCAGAACCCCTTATGTATAATATTCCGTCAATTAGTCTTACCATTATTTTATCTTCGGGTCCTGGAACTTCTGCAACAAATACAAAATCCCCGTCTCCTTTTATGAGATCATATACCCAATTTTTGGCCTCCTGCTCTCTTGCCGAAAAGACTGGTTTTTGCTCTTTAGTCATTTTCTTCAATACTCTTACCCAGTAAAACATTGTCAGGGCAGCTACTCCAATTAAGATAAAGCTAACAAATTCAGCTCCAGCCCTTTGGGTCATTACGTAAATAACTCCCAAAAACAGAATTATCATTATAGGAATTACAAAATTAATTGATTGTTCATTAGAATAAGTTCCCTTGTAACTTGCCAAACAGCAAAAATCAGTTTTTGCCAAATATAAAGTATCTTTGGTTTTTATTGTCAAACTACATGTTTGATATGTTGTCTGATGAAAAAAATCCAGAAAAACTTACAATAAAAGAAATTATTCTAAAAGGCACAATTATTGCGATAATAGTTATTATTCCATCCCTTTCTGCATTTTTTTTGTCGTGGGTGATTTTAGATGATCTTCTTTATGCGGCAATCATTGGAGGGGTAGTTCATTTTATTTCAATGGGATTTTCTTTGAAAATATCAAAAAAATTCTTTACCAAAGAGAGACACCAATAATTACACTTTTTATTTACAATTTCCACTAAAAATTATGGATACTAAACAAATTGAAGAAAAACTGATCTCCGAAATAAAATTAAGTCCTTTACAGGCTAAAACATTTCTTTTAATAACTTGCTATGGCAAAATGGAAATTTCTCAAATTTCTGACAAACTAAATATTTCAAAAGATGTTGCTATGCAGACTGCAAAGGAACTGATGAAATTAGGTGCTTTTATTGATATTTCAGAATCCAAATTTGAGGCAATGCATCCAAGATTCACTGCTGTCAACATGTATAGACGATTTTGTGAACGCGAAAATATTGAATTTAAGAGAAATAAGATAGTTGACAGTTTAGGTGTTGTTCTTGAGAAACCATATGAGGATGCAAGAACTAAATAATGCAATTAACCGGGAAACAGCATTGAGCATTGATACTGAGTCTTGCAACCATAAACCCGTATACTTTGGTGTAGTCAACATCAACATCGATGAACGCACTATTGGATCAGTTGATGTTTGGAGATGTGCTCTCTGCAAAAAAAGATTTTGTGAAGAAAAGCAACTAGGGATAGAGGAATTAGCAGACCTAGTAGGTATGCCAAAAATAGATCCTGATGCAAAGTGGGGTGTTACGGTGTGTAAACTCCAACAGGGTAAATACAAATGGAAATTAGTTCGATTAAAACAAAACGATGAAATCAAGCACGAGTGCCTTGATGAAAAAATTATCCCACTGAAAGTTCAAGATTTCAAAGTTGAAGATGAAAACCACTGGAGCTTTTTAGTCGATGACCACGTCAACCAAGCAGTTGAAATCTAATAATTCTCATGGACCTTAAAGTAAACATCAATAATATTCACGGAAGTCAGATGGCAGCCAAGATTACTGGAAACTTTACTATTGATGATCATTCGTTTAGATTTACCGCAATTGCATTTGGTAGGATTGGAGGACAGAATATCGGTGCAAAATTATCAAAAGAGACTGAAAAAAAATTAGAATCATTAGGATTTGATGTTGAAGAAGTGATTATGAATCTACAAAAAAACTTACTTCATGGTGATTTGACATTACCTGAAGGATTAAAACGAGAATCTTTTGTGGATGATTAAAACTCTGCCTCATCTAGCGCCTTTGCACAAGAACATCCTCTTGTTTTAGGAATCATCTCAATTAAATCCACTAGGATTTTTTTAGTTCTCTCAACATTTTTGCCAAGAGTTTCTAAAACTTCTTTTGCAGTTACTGGCTTTTCAGCCCATACATCATAATCGGTGACTGTGGAAATCGATGAATAACAAATTTGAGCTTCTCTTGCTAACTGACACTCTGGAACTAGAGTCATTCCAATAATGTCTGAATCTGTACTACGATAGAATTTTGATTCAGCTTTGGTAGAAAACCTTGGCCCTTCTATGCAGACATAGGTGCAATTTTCATGAATGTTATCTCCTTGATCTTTTACCACTTTTTTTATTGCATCTTGAATCTCAGGACAAAATGGGTCTGCCACTGAAATGTGAATTACCCTTCCTTCTTCGGAGAATGAGCCTATTCTTGATTTAGTAAAATCTAGAAATTGTGTTGGAAGTGCAAAATGACCTGGTTCAATTTCTTCTTTGAGGCTTCCTACTGCTGATGGGGCAATAATTCTTGAAACTCCTAATTCTTTGAATGCCCAAATATTTGCTCTGTAGTTTATCATGTGAGGAGGAATCGTATGTTTTTTTCCATGCCTTGGCAAAAACGCAATTTTTCTTCCATTGAAAATTCCGACAGTTATTGAATCCGATGGTTTTCCATAAGGAGTGTCCATGTTAATTTCTTGGGGGTTTTCAAGAAGGCCTGAGTCATAAATTCCTGTACCGCCAAATATTCCAATTTCTACGTCTTTGTCCATTAGTATTTCACCAAAGATTTGCATTTGTATTTACTAATGCCCTTTATTCCGTTCAATTCGGTTAACTCTATTATGAATGCAAAACCAGTAATATTCCCACCAATCTTTTCAATTAACTTTGCAGATGCTTTGGCAGTCCCTCCCGTTGCAAGCAAGTCATCACAGATAACAATTTTTTGACCCTCATCAATTAGATCTTTTTGTATCTCGATTGTATCTTTTCCATACTCTATTGTATATGATAACTTGGTAGTCTTTCCGGGTAGTTTTCCTGCTTTTCTTATCATTACCATTCCTTTATTGTATCGAGCTGCAAGAATTCCAGCAAGTAAAAATCCTCTTGATTCAATACCTGCAAACAAATCAACATCCTTTGGATGAAAGTATTTTGAAAATTCATCTCCGATAAAAGAAAGTGCAGAAGGATCTTTCAAAATTGGACTAAAATCTCTAAACAATATTCCTTTTTTGGGAAAATTTGGATATTCTGAAATTTTTTCTTTAAGATTCATAGT
>JACEMX010000130.1 GCA_013867335.1 Candidatus Nitrosomaritimum aestuariumsis | reverse complement strand
TATGTGCAATTCGTTTTGGATTTGACAGAATACATAAGTAATCTATGCATGTTTTCGATAATTGATTTTGTCTAATCTAAGATCAACTAAATAGCTTTTTGTTTTGTTTACTCAATTTTTACATAATTTAAGAAGTCAATTGAAGTTATTTTTCCATGAAATACAGCTGTCCCAAATGCAAATTCCTATGGGAAGGAAATTTGGAGGATTTTTCTGTGGTCCTACAACATGAAAAAACGCACAATCCAAAATCCAAAGAAAAGGCCGAGAAATTAGTATGATTTCAAAGTTTTTAGTCCTCGCAGTTTTTTCAGGAACAATTGGAACTGCAGGAACTACCTTAATTGATTTTAAAATTACTCATCTATTATTTTCTCTACTTATTGCAACAGGATTATTTTTATTTGCAAAAATAATAATTCAGACAAAACTAGGCGAACTTAAGGGGTCCTCTAAGCTTCTTGGATTAGTTTCAGTTGGAATTGTAGGTGGAGAAATTTTTTACACGGGAATAAATTTTGGCATATTTACCCTTGCGATAGAATTTATCGCCTATTTGGGAATAGGTTTGTGGATAATTTTGATTCCTTTCCAAACTTATTTGAAAAATATGGCATCAGGAATCTCCAATTTCATGAACACAGAAATGGACATTGGAGACATTATTGAGATAAAAGGGAAAAAAGGAGTAATCATAGAATTTCATTTGACTAAAACCCTGTTATTAACTGAAAATGGAGAAAAAATCTTCATTCCAAACCACCGATTCCATGAAGACGTAATGGTCATTTATCCGAGAAAATCCAAAGAAATTCCTGGAAAAGAATTGACATCATCTTTTTTTAAAAATTAATTTTAAAAAATATCCTATAGAAAAATTACCCAGGAAGATTGTACTTATGACGCTAAAATCAAAATGTCGAGCAGAAAAAATTGGTTAGAATGGGTAAGATGTCAAAAACTAATTGAGATAGAGTACAAGTAAAATTGCTGTTTTTTCATCTCGATAATCTCAGGGTTGACTTTATCTGGTGTTAAGTCATATAGATTCTTCTTTAAATTATAGAATTTTGTCCTTTTATCAAATGTTTGGAGGGAAAGATCCAGGCCATTATAAAATTAAACGATGCAATGATTGTACAAGAATGAGTTGTATTATTGGATGCGAATGCGATTGTCATGATTAAAAATGAAAATGAAAACTAAACATCATATTTGTAAAATTCACAAGTCATCTTTCCTACAGGGTAATTGCCCTTATTGCAATCATACTCTTATGAACGAGGATTGGGAATAAAATAATAGAAATTTTCTAGCATTCTATTTCATTTAGACATTTTGCTGAACACAGGTTTTCATACAATGAAACAAATTCTCTTGTACAATGTTTGCATTTTTTGATTAATCTCACAGTTAATTTTTGAAAACTATGTTTTTGAGAATTTGGGAAATTGATTTAAGATGGAATTTAGTCAATTTACCATTAATTTAACTAGGAAAATTTCAAGATTAGTTTAAGAGATGCCAAAATCTCATCGAAAAAAAGGTTTGATTAGTTATTTGGTAGGACCATGGCCGGTTTTAGCCCTCAAACCTTCTTTTCGTAAAGAAAGAGCAGAGAATCCAACATTCTCAGGCATTTGGAGAGGTTTTTTCTGAGGAGGTACGAAATTGTCATCAGATGAGGAATTTTGGCACGAAAAAAACGTCTATTGCAAGTATTGTGGGAGTAAATTAACTCAAAACCAAAAATATTGCTCTGAAGAATGCCAACAAAAAGATTCAGTATGGGATTGGACTGACGATTAAAATGAATACTTTACTAATTAACGGTTGAAAAATAATTTCCAACTTCACTAGTTGCGATAATGCGTTAAGCCCTCATTAAATGTAGATTCGTTTATTTTTTTATCAATGAAGCGATAACTTTGCTTAGAATTTTTTTTGTTTTTAGAATTTTTTAGTTTTTTTCTCTTAAGACTTTGACCTTTTGAGGGTGTTTCATATTCAGGATACATGGTAAGAAATTTCTTTTCAAGATCAAAACTCATTATAATTTTGAGCAGATTCACAATGTTATTTATTATGATTATTAGTTGGGTTGGTTTAAGATGAAGTCAATTTACATTTAATTTATCTATTAAAAATTTAGTTTGGGTTTTGGCAACATTGTGATCAATCTCAATTTTATATTGAGATTGATCACAAAACAAAGAAAATGAAAAACGTTAAAACAATTACAAAAAAACCCGTATCTTTTAGAATGTTTGAAGGGCAAAATTACCCTACAATTCACTTTGTCGTTAACCAGGAATAATCAAAATTTTCAACCAAATTTAGTAAATTGATTTTATAGTCATGCATTTGGAAGGAGGATGTAAATTTTGTACGCTAGCTTGTGAAATTGAATTTGGGTTAGTAAATGAAATTGGAGATGGTCTGAATTAATCGATCCCTCCAAAGTCAATAACAATGTTTTATCCTATTTGAGATTGGAGTTTTTTAATTATTCCACATCTTTATTGTTTTGTAGAATTAATCAAGAAATCTAATTCGAGTTTCTATAACTTTATCAACTAATGTATTTACGTCGACATCTATTTCAGTGGTCATCAAAATGATGCCATCATCACCATTAGGAATGGTTATTCTATTTACTGACCCGTATTGCGCCATTGCAAATTTTGGTTCGCCTGCGTTAAAACTCATATTTTTACGTAAATTCCACCTATCTTGGACTTCTGACAGTGATGACTTTATTTCCTCATCTTCAAAATATCGCTTAATTCCTTCCCTAAATTTGCCCCGGAATAGACCATCATAGATTGCAACCAGTCTGATTTTTGGATCAAGTTTCAAAGATTCATCTAAAAATTTTCTCGAATAAACATCAGTAACCAGTTTTGACGTGTTCACTTTGCCCAAAATTGTAACATTTAAAATGTTACTTAAACTTGGCTATAGATCATAATTTATGCAAATACTCAGATTTTTGATGCAGTTCCTTGCACTATAGACACACGATTTTCTTCAAGATTAAGAGTTTGATTTTCAAATTTAGTTTTCGCAGTTTTGCCCATAAGTAAATGAAAGCCTAGAGGAGGAGAACCTGGTTGATCAGTCTTTTTTGCCATGTTTTTAAAAAACTCTAAAGACTGCTTGCTTTTGTCAATCCATTTTTCAATTTTCAGATGTGATTTTGTTATGGATGCCTTGGCTTGATCTTGAGTGCAAAGAGAGCTAATTGATTCATGTTCTGCCCACGGGGTGGGATAATGTGGATTTGCAGTAGAACCTGCAAAAACATCGTGAAAAACAATTCTTCCTTTTGGTTTTAAAACTCTGCTTATTTCAGAGTAGAATTTGTCCTTGTCTGAAATATTCATTTGTGCATGTTCTGTCCAAACAACATCAAATTGATCTGAAGAGAAAGGAAGGTTCAAGGCACTTCCTTGTTTGAATGAAACTTTATCATTTAGATTAACAAGTTCAGTTAATTTGTTTGCAACATCGATATATTCATCCGTTAAATCAATTCCAATTACAGAGCAACCAAATTCATCTGCAATGTATCTAGCTGACCCGCCAAGGCCACAGCCAACATCTAGTACATTATGATGTGCCTGAAGTTCTGCTAATTGAGTGATTTCAAGAGTGGATTCTTTTCCGCGGGTGTGGAATTCGTCAATAGGGGCAAGATCTTCAGGTTTGAGTGAGTTCAAATCCTTCCCAGAAGACTTCAATCCCTCCAGGATTGAATTCAAAATACCGCTTATTCCATAGTGAGTACTAATCGCATCATCATCCATTTAGTTTCGCATAAAATTGATTATGGAAGGTTATTTAATTTCCTATTTTCTTAATCTACTTATTCGAATTTCATGGATGAATTATATGAATAATTGAGTCGCGAGTATTATTAAGAATTTTTACATAAATTGAACTATGAAAGAATACAATGATTCAATTCCATATTGGAATGAAAACACACCACAACGACTAGCTGTTAGTCAAACAGTAGAAGTGGTTCAGGATGTCTCAAAGAACATCAAAGATCATGCGTTTCAAATAAGAGAAATCATGAAAACTCTTCGCCAAACTGGCGTAATTTCAGAAGTGGTAATGGCAATACGAGAAAGCTCATTTGCCGTTAGAGATACGGTAAGAGACATTAATGAAACCACAAAAGAATTGAAAAGCAGTGGCACCATAAATGAAACTGCCAATGCCGTTGAGAATACTGTCCAAAACGTAGAACAGTCTATAACAACGGTCAAAGAAATTACAAATGATGTTAGGAGAGTAACTCCTCGCACATCTAAAGCAGTGAAATGCGGTATCGATTCAATTGCTCAAGAAACTAACCAAATAGGTGAAAAAATGATCCAAGGCATCAAAAATAAGGTGGGTGCATAATGTCCATCACCATCAACCAAACAGAAGAAGAAAATTCTTTGCAGTTGGTCAATGCAGATTCAAAAAATGTTGTCGCAGTGATCTATTTGTTGGAGATAATAACCAAAGTAGGGAAGCATTTTCCGGTTATTTTTCTCTCGTTGGCTAGTCTGAATGTAGTGATGGCTGCAAATGATTTTCTTGCAAACAGCATAGAATTTGGCATAATGAACTCGTTATTTGCAATTGGAGGGTTTGTTTCCATCATTCAAATGCATCAAAGAAACAAAACGGCTCCAGATTTTACCTCCTACGATAGAGAAGAATTTGAAACTCTCAGAAATGTGGAAAGGGAGATGACCTAGGATGGAAGAAAAGAAACCAAGTAAAATACGTGACATAAAAGAAACTGCTTCAGATGCAGTAGAGATAATGCGCCATATTGGCACACCAGGAGTAATAGAATCATTAACTAAAGTAAAAGAGACTGCAAAAGTAGTTAATGAAATAATTCAGAATCTTAACAGTCCAGAGATGGTAAAAAATATCGAAAATTTTCGTTTGATATCAGAAAACATGGACCAGGCATCTACAAAGATGGAAAAAACTGTTAATCGATTACGAGAAACAGGGATGATTGAAGAAGTGACAGAAGTGATAAAATTTGCCAAAGGTAAAATGGACTCTCCAGATGGGGCTGGCCTGAATACAATAATGGGTCAAGACCTTAGAGAGGTAAGCGTGGCATCCAAGGAGATGTTACTATCCATAAAAGATCTAGTAAACGAGATCACAGTTACCGTAGGATCTTCCAAAAAAGCAGTATTTGTTGGAAATACAAAAGAAACCATCAGAGAGGCATCTGAAATTTACAAATCCAATGCGGCATAGTCAAGAATTATTACAAATTCAATTTTGTGTAAGACAGATAGAACTTTGAGATTATTCCTTGTCAATAATTTGGAGTGCCAGCTTTGACAAATTTGTAATTCGTCTCTCTGAGATACCCGTCATCTTTGACAAAACACCTGGTTTATGTTTTAGAAGGTCTTTTGCAACCATAATATTATGTAGCGAAAACTTTTCTAATTCTTTAAAATTAAGATTCAAAATTGTGATAGGATATAATTTGTAATCTTCAATAATTTTTTGCAAACTCTTGTCAGGAGGATACCTCCAAGAAAATATTTGTTGGCCAATACATTTGGCATATTTTTTTGCATTCTCAGAAACCTTGGCGTTGCAAACAATTGCCTCACCATTAAATTTTGGAGAAGTGTCTAGGAATCTAGCATGAGTGTACAATGCAACCTTTAATCCAACAAATCCACCAGGAGTGGAATTATGCTTGCACTCTATCATGAATTTTGATTTTTTTGAGATTGCAATCAGATCAATTTCATGAACAGTACATTTTCCCTTTATCTTACTTCTAGTTCCTTGAACATGTAATCCATAGTTTTCAAGTAATTTACCCACATAATTTTCAAAAGCAAACCCATTTGGTCCCAACCTCATAATCGATTCTTTTAATTGGTATCTTTGATGTAGTGCCCTGCCACCTTTTTCTTCAGATATTGCCCGCAAAACTAGTTTGTAGATATTTTTTGTATGAATTCCCTGATAGATTTGGCCTCTTACTTTTTTCAAAATTTGCTGTGCAGTTTTCTTATCTGCTCCTGCCCTGCGACAAGTGCTTAAAATTTTGTTTTCATTAAAGAGAACTCTGTGTCCATTTGCCTTTATGATGTAAGTCTTTTTTCCAGATATAAGATCCAAATAGATTTGTCATGAATTAAATTTTTTGACTGTAATATTCCATAATTATTCCATGGTACAATTTTCTAACAAAAAACTATTTCATACTCTCATAACAGGCACGTTTTTAACAATTTTGTTCAAAATGAACAAACCTGATTTTGTGTGTACTGATCATTACATACTCTAGTTTAACATTATTTTTTTTCTGATTTTTTTATCGTGACAAAGTTAGAACCATCACAGACGTTAAAGGCAGGAGTATTTGGCATCACTGCAATGCTATTCTTAGTATCTATTGTTTTTGCCGACCAAAACGCTATGGCATATAGTGGTATTATCGATGAAAAAAATGAGTACATTGATTTTCAAAAATATACTGGAAACAGACTGTTGGTTTTCAATGATACACAGATAGATTATTGCATTACAGATAACAAGGAAAATCCTCTATTCAACGACATTGCAGTAAATGCAGTTCAAGAGTGGCACAAAAGAATTGTCGAAGTCACACAAAATTCTGAAGTGTGGGATATGACCATGCATGTGTATCCAAAGGATGAATCAATTTGTGATGGATATGTTAACTATTATGACACACCTGATCCAACCTTTTTCCAATTATCCGGAGTGGCAGGATTTAGTCACCCCCAAACCCCAGTTGCTAATGTAACAATTTACACTGATGATTATCAAAGCACCTTACTGAAAATGGCAGAAGAAGATGAAACCTTTTGGGATGATATGACCATAGAAAAATTCAAAGACATTGTAAAAAATGGCGAACATGAACAGTTTGATTCTCAAATGATAAAACGAATCACTATGCACGAAATTGGACACTCTTTGAGTTTGAATCACCCCAAAACTGACGCAAGTTTACAAGATGAGCCAGGAACGATGGGGTATAACATGTCATATAATCAGATAGATGATGATGAAGTCATTAACATTGTAAAGGCATATCCAAATGGATTCACAAATGTTTCTAACGAAAAATCAATCAAACTTGATGGAAACAACAACAAAAAGATTCTCACATTAGGAGAAGTAGTTAATTTAACTATAGAATTGCCAAATCAGGATGGAAAATTACCACCATCAGGAATTGAAGTATACATATTTCCTGAAGGTACAAATTCTCAGAGAACAGAAAATGCCCCAATAAAGATCATAAGAGCAGTGGGACACAAGCAGATTGTAAACAATGGAGGATATTTTGCAGATGTTCATTCCATTATGACTCATTGGGGTTCTTCAACTAAGGTGCTATCAATTCAATTCAAAGTCATTAAAGAATTTGAAAATGCAGACATGATTGTAGTGGCCCATAATGTGGGAGGTTTTGAAGAGCAATGGTTTTTGGATGATGTGTTGTCAGTGAAAAAAGCATTATTTTCAAACCTATTACTAGATTTTGAGACAACCGAATACAAGTATTATTTGATGGGAACTAATCCAAACCGAGTAATTGAAAAAGAATCAGCCTTTAAAGTAAATCAAGAAAAACTCTATACTGATGCCCTCAGCGAATGCCTATCTGAAAAGAATATGAAAAAATGTTCAGATGAAATTAAACTAGAAGATTTCAAACAAGAAATAGAATCAGCATCAGTCTGGATGCCATGATAAAAGTAAAAACGGTTGAAAAAAATATCTAGCTAAAATACTTCTTTTGGACGATATTCACCAAATACTTCTCTGAAGGAATTGCTAATTTCTCCAGTTGTAGCATATGCTTTGGCAGAGGTAATAATGTAAGGCATTAGATTTTCGTCAGTTTCTGCAGCACTCTGCATTGCAGATAATGCTTTTTCCAGTTTCTTTTTGTCTCGTGAGGATCGTAGTTTTTTGAGTGCCTTTTTTTGTTGAATTTCAATTCTATCATCTATTCTCAACAAGTCAGGCTGTTCTTCTTGTTCGGAGTATTTGTTGACGCCAACAATAACTCTGTCACCCTCATCTGTCTCTTTTTTAAGGCGATAAGCATTTTGCCTGATTTCAGATTGGAAGAATCCTTTCTCAATTGCCTTGACAGAGCCA
>JACEMX010000025.1 GCA_013867335.1 Candidatus Nitrosomaritimum aestuariumsis | reverse complement strand
AAAAGATTTCAAAACAGCAGCGTAACTTGCAAATCTATGATTCTCAGGTCCAACTTTTTTTTGCTGATACTTTGAAATTGTTTTTCCAGAAGCGCCATTCAAGCCTAATGGACCTGCAACAAAGTTTGCCTTATCTGCCCAAAACAAAACCTCATCAGTTGGACTGTAATAATTTACAATTTTACCTCGAATCACCTTGCTCAAAAGTGGACCGTATTTTTTAGAAGATGGGATGTCACTAGTAATTGATGCACCGAAAAAGTGTGCACTCTCAATTATGCCAGAGTTTTGAGTCTTTTTTGCCAATCTCTCAATTGTGCTCAAAATGACCTGGGAGCCCAAAGAATGGCCCATCAATCGTATCTTGGTTGTAGGGCTAATTGACTTGAAATCCTCAATAAACATGCCTAAATTACGCCCATTTTTCTTTGCGATCATTACCCCTACATCTAACGCCTGCTTGGCATACGCAATCAAATGGGCTCCAGTCGTGTTAGAATCATAACTATACCCAATAACAGGATGCCCATATCCAAGATGTCGGAGTTTATTTCTAGCAATTACTGCTTTTGCAACGGCTCCAGCATTATCATTTCTCAGGCCATGAATCATTATTGTGAGTTCCTTTGAATCCACTAGTTTTTCAAAATATTTTTTCGGATAAAGATAGTACGGATTTTTCTTTAGCGTCTCGCCACTGGAAAGATCATAGTATCCCCTTGTGGATATTCTAGGAATTGGTTTTGTCATCTTTATCCAGTATGTCCAAGCTGTTTTTTGTATTTTTCAATATCTTCTGGCTCAACCTTTGCAAATAAAGGAGAGGCGTCTCCTAATTTGTGTCCTGGTTTTATTTGTAGTTCTGACAGAGATTCCCAATTGTTTTTATTAACATTTCCCTGTAAACCAAGTTGCACCCAAATCTTTTCTGAAGAATTTGGAAGAAACGAAAATAAAGCAATAGATAAGCTTCTTGCAGCATTTACAGAAAGATAAACACAAGTTGAAGTTCCAGGTCCTTTCTTCCATGGTTCTTTGTGTTGAAAGTATTGATTGAAAAATGAAGAAAACTCCATAATTTTTTTCAGTGCCCTATCCAAATGGTTTTGCTCTAATAACGCACCTAGTTCATTTGCAAGGTTTTTAATTTTGTTTTCAGCTTCTTTGTCTTGTTCATCATATTCTTCAGGTTCTGGAACTGTACCTTCAAATGCTTTTTTTGTAAATCCTAATGCACGATTTACAAAGTTTCCAAGATTTCCAATTAGCTCAGAGTTTATTCTGGTGGTAAAGTCATCCCAATCAAAATTCAAATCATCTTGTGAATAGGGGTTTATTGCCACAAGATAATAGCGCAAATAGTCAGCAGGATAGTATTGCAAAAACTCCTTTAGGCCAATATACCAATTTCTACTCTTAGATATTTTCTTGGATTGTAATGTAAGATGTCCCCTTGTTGGAATGAAATCAGGTAGCTTGTATTCCTCGTCTATTCCTAAACGCATTGCAGGCAAAAACAGATAGTGGTGGTATACAATGTCCTTTCCAATAAAGTGGTAAATATCAGCAGAATTCCAAAACTCTTTCCCGTCTATCCCCTTATCGTTTAGAAACTTGACTGCAGTAGAAATGTATGCCAAGTGGTTATCAAACCACCCGTAAAACACCTGATCTTTTGCATCCTCAAGTGGGATTGGAACCCCCCACGAGATATCTCGTGTGATATCCCAGTCAACAAGACCTGTCTTTATCCAGTTTTGAACATATTTTTTTACATCTTTTTGCAGATTTTGATTCTCATCTAGCCATTTTGATAGAGATTCAGAAAAATTTTTCAATTTGAAAAAATAATGCGTTGTTTTTTCTTTGGTAGGAGTTTGTCCACAGATTGAGCATTTAGGATCAGATATTTCTTCAGGAACCCTACCACAACTCTCACAAAGATCAGAATACTGGTCTTCTGCTTTACAGTGTGGACATATTCCTTTTACATATCTGTCTGGAAGGAATTTCTTGTCATTGTTGCAGTAAAACTGGATTATTTCTTTTTGGTAAATGTGTCCTGCAGAATTTAATTTCATAAATACGTCTTGAACAAATTGTATGTTCTCAGGTGAGCTTGTCTGATAAAAATAATCAAAGTCAATTCCAAATGCAGAAAAATCTTCATAATCGCGCTTATTCCAATATGCAACATAATCGGCAGTAGATTTTCCTTCTTTTTCTGATTGAATCAAAATTGGCGTACCAAAGTCATCAGATGCGCAAACATAGTATGCCTCTACACCCTTTAGTTTTAGAAAACGGGTTGTAACATCTGCAGGCAAATAGGTAGATGCCACATGCCCTAGATGAATCTCGCCATTAGCGTAAGGTAATGCACTTGTAATGATTGCTTTGTCTCTCATTTGTAATCTGGAGCGTACTAGAGGTTAAGAAGTTTTACCAACTATTCATGTATTTTACTTGCTCTGGTGTTAGTTTATCCATCTTAACATCCATTGCTTTTAGTGCATCAACTGCAACTTGCCTGTCAATCTCTTCGGGAACTGTAATTATCTTGTTTCCAATCTTTTTGTGGTTTTTGAGAATATACATGATTGACAAGATTTGGTTTGAAAAGGATTGAGCCATAACTTCAGGGGGGTGACCCTCAGCTGCTACCAAGTTTGCAAGTCTTCCTTGTCCGATAAGATAAACGCGCCTTCCATTTTTGAGCACACACTCATCAAGATTGGGTCGAACTTCTTTTACGGATTTTGATTTTTTTAACAAAAATTCTGCGTCAATTTCAACATCAAAGTGGCCTACATTGCCCATTATTGCACCCTCTTTCATCTGCATGATGTGCTCTTTTCTAATCACGCTAGTCATGCCAGTACATGTGATGAAAATATCACCAATTTTACATGCTTGTGCCATTGGCATTACCTCAAATCCATCCATGTGAGCTTCAAGGGCCTTTACAGGATCAACTTCTGTTACTATAATTTTTGAGCCCATGCCATGACATCTAGATGCAACACCCCTGCCAACCCAGCCATAGCCTACTACAACAGTACGTTTTGATGCTAAAAGCAAATTCATTGCTCGCAAGTATCCATCAATAGTACTTTGTCCTGTGCCGTATCTATTATCAAACATGTGTTTAGTGTAAGCTTCGTTAACCAAAATTACAGGATATCGTAATTTTCCTTGGTTTTCAACTGCCCTGATTCTCGTAACACCAGCTGTTGTCTCTTCTGTTGCTCCAAGTATTGGCAAGTCTTTGTATTTTTTATCAAAATGTGCTTTAACATTCATGTCAGCACCATCATCAGTTAAGATAGTGGGTTTGTGATTCAAAACTTGCTGAATACACCAATCATATTCTTTTACTGATTGACCATGCCATGCATAAACATGAATTCCTTGGGATGCCAAAAATGCTGCGATATTATCTTGTGTAGTAAGTGGATTACCACCACAGCATGCAACTGTTGCGCCTAATTCTTTTGCACCCATCAATAAAACAGAGGTTTCTTTTGTAATATGCAAACAAAATCCCAAAGTAACTCCTTTGAGAGGTTTTGATTTTTTTAATCTACTAATAGTATTGTTAAGAATTGCCATGTGGGATTTTGCCCATTCATAGGATAGTTTCCCTTCTTTGACGAGTTTTGCAGAAGTTTTTACCTTACTCAATACAAAAAACGACTCCCAGTCACTATAAAATCCTATCATGCGAATCTAAATAAATAACAGATACAGATAGCGTAACTAGTGACCTGGAAAAAAATTGCTGAAAAAAACGAGGTGGCAGCCGGGAAAGGTAAAGCCTTTAAAATTGACGGCAAACAGATTGCAATTTTTAATCAAGATGGATATCATGCACTAGATGACCTATGTGTCCATCAAGATGGATCCCTGGCACCAGGAAAACTAGACGGAGATATTGTAGAATGCCCACTGCATTTTTGGCATTATAACATCAAGACTGGAGAGTTAAAAGACTACATCAAAGATGTCAAGCTTCAGACATATGCAGTCGAGGTTAAAGACGACGGAATATACGTAGACATTTAGATTTTTAGAAGACAGATACGCAATTTCCATTGAATTTCCGGTACAATAAACTGAAAACCAGTAATTAGCTGTACAACTTTTATTCACATAATTTATCGAAAATATCAAATGAATCCAGAGATCATCGATGAAATTGAAAATCAAGATTATGAAGAAATAACCAATCTATTTGAAAAATTCCTAAAAGAACAGATGGAAAAAAATAATGCAGAAGGTTTGATTCTTGGACTTAGTGGAGGCATAGATTCTGCAGTATTGGCTTATCTTTGTAAAAGAAATCTAAAAGACAAAACACTTGCAATCATTATGCCAGATACAGAGATTACGCCAAATTATGAAACAGAGGATGCATTGAAAATGATTTCACTTACTGGGTTGCAATACAAGTTAATTGACATCAAACCCATAGTCAAAGAATACTCCATGTATCTTGAACCAAACGATTGGGCAAAAGGAAATCTTAGAGCACGAATTAGAACTAACATATTATACTATTATGCCAATGCAAAAAACTATCTTGTTTTAGGATCAAGTGACAAGAGTGAGCACCTAATTGGATACTTTACAAAGTTTGGTGACGGAGCTGCAGATTTGGTTCCAATAATTTCCCTTTACAAGCTGCAGGTAAGAAAGATTGCAGAATATCTAGGAGTTCCAAAAAATGTAATCGAAAAGAAGAGTAGTGCTCATTTATGGAAAGAGCATGAAGCAGAAAAAGAAATTGGCATATCGTATGAGGAAATTGATTCCATTCTGTATTGTTTGTTTGATAAAAAATTATCAGTAGAAGACACTTCCACTAAAACTCAAATTGAAAAATCTACAGTTGAGAAAGTATACAGCCTATACTTGAAAAGTGAGCACAAGAGATCACCTGCCGTAAAACCTGGAAGAGAATAGAGATGAAACTACAAGATACACTATCCAACCAGGAAAAAGAGTTAGAGACCACACCTAAAGTGAGAATATACCTTTGTGGGGTAACCGTGTATGATGAGTCACATATCGGGCATGCAAGAACCATCATTGTTTTTGATGTATTACGAAAGTATCTTGAAAGCAAGAATATTGAAGTGAACTTTATTCAGAATTTTACTGATGTTGATGACAAAATAATCAATCGGGCAAAGCTAGAAAACGTCTCAGCTGAGCAAATCAGCACAAAATACATTGAGCATTATTTTAGTGATTTTGATGGGCTGAATGTCAAAAGGGCAACAAACTACCCCAAGGCAACGGAACACATCCAAGACATCTTAGATTTTATACAAAAATTAATTGAAAAAGAAATTGCATATGTCTCCAAAAATGGAGTGTATTTTTCAGTCTCAAAGTTTCCGGAATATGGAAAATTATCAAAAAAACATATTGATGAATTACAATCAGGTGCAAGAATTGAGGTAGATGAGGCAAAAAAGGATCCACTAGATTTTGCAGTCTGGAAGTTCTCAGACATAGAACCAACATGGGATAGTCCATGGGGCAAAGGTAGACCTGGTTGGCATATCGAATGCTCTGCAATGAGCATAAAGTATCTTGGAGGAAATTTTGATATTCATGGTGGAGGAAGAGATTTGATTTTCCCACATCACGAAAATGAAATTGCACAATCTGAATCATTTACAGAAAATCAATTTGCAAAAATTTGGATGCATGTTGGCATGGTTACAATAAGTGGTGAAAAAATGTCAAAGTCACTTGGAAACATTAAATCAATAAAATATGTTTTAGAAAACTGGGGGCCAAATATTATCAGATTGTTTTGTCTATCTGGGCATTATTCCAAGCCAATTGATTATTCAGAAGAACTACTAAAAGAGAATTTGATAAAATGGCGTCAGGTAGAAACCGCATACTATGAATTGGTTCATGCAATAGGTGCAAATTCCAGTGAAAACGTGCCTGAAATGGCTCAAAAATCAAGCAAAGACTTTGATGATGCATTAGAGGATGATTTTAACACCCACTTGGCATTATCTGCATTTTTTACACTTGTAAAAGAAACAAACAGATTAGCAGCAGAAAACCATCTAGGAGAAATAGAAAGCAAAACAATCATGCCAGAACTGCAAAGAATGCTCGATATTTTAGGATTAAACATACCAAAAGTTTTACCCGAACAAAAACAAGACATTGATAAAATGATTCAAGATAGAGAAACACTAAGAAAAGAAAAACAATTTTCAGAAGCAGATAAAATTCGAGATAACCTAAATGAAATGAATGTAGAGTTAATTGATCATAAAGGAAAAACCATTTGGATGAAAAAAGAACAAATCAAAGCAGATTTGTAAGAATTGCATCCAATAAAAAATCCAAATAAATTAAAAATCATTTGATTAGTTAAAGCTAAATTATCAAAATCTTATGCGTAAAAAAATTAGTTGTATCTAATTAGTTTCATCTAATTTTCACACTCTTTATTTAGAAAAAAACTAAATTAATTTTATGAATGCATGGAATAAATTTTGGAATTGGTATGAAAATAAAATTTTGGGTAGCGTTATACTAATTGCAATAATACAATTCATTCAAGTTCCCCATATGATATGGAATGCAGACATTATGCTAGAAGCAGGAATTGTCTCAAGAGTTCATCCTGTTATTGATTGGTTCTTGTATGGAGTTGATTTGATTGAAATTATTTCAATTGTGAATGTTGGAATGATCATGTACAGTTTAATCAAAAAACGAAAATCATCAAAACAACAAAAAATCCAAAGTGCCGCTTAAATTTTTTTTATTCTTTGGACTGCCACACTACCCTTTGTGGGAATGGAATTTCAATTCCAGCCTCATCAAGAGCATTTTTTGCCACTTTGAGAAGTTTAGGGCCAACTTCGCCCCAATCTTCACGTGGGTGCCAAACTAGAATCTCAATATTTACGCTTGAATCAGCTAATTCTTTTATTCTAAATTCAGGCTTGGGAATAAGTAACACAAAAGGCATTGATTTTCGAATAGCTTTATCTAAAACAGAAATCGCACCATCGATGTCTTCTTTGTAGGCAATTCCAACTATATTTTCTGACCTTCTAACAGGTGTAGAAACTAGTGATCGTATGTTAGTTGTGAAAAATTTTTCGTTAGGGATTCTGATAACAGTTCCATCAAATTGCCTGACTCTAACAGAGAAGGTGTTAATATCAAGTAAAGTACCATCTATTCCCATATCTGGAAGATCAAGAGAATCACCTTGCTTGACAGGTTTTTCAATCATCAGGAAAATTCCTGAAATTAGATTAGATACTACTGATTGAGTTGCAAATCCAATTACAACACCGAATATTCCGCCAGCTACTAGTAATCCAGACAAATCAACTCCTGTTGATCCTGTAAAAACCAGAAAAGCGATTATTATTATTCCAAAATAAATTATTTTTCCAAGATTTTGAGCGGTATCTTTTTCGAGTTTTGGCGCATAGTATTTTATAAAAACTACTCTAAATGTTCTAGCAACTATGACTCCTATCGCCATAATAATTCCGCCTATAAACAGTGAAAGAAGAGTAAGCCCACCCAGTATTTCAATTGAATCTAAATTTTGTAAAAATTCTATTGCCATTAATCCACACCCATTTCCAATCTTTTTACTACTTCAATTCTTTCATAGTTTGGAGATTTTTCCCAATCAGTTGAAATTGCTTCTGGTTCTACATCAAACAACTCTAAAGTAATTTTTTTTCTCAGAGTACCTGTAACCGTATCAAAAATGGCTTTTGTGTCTTTATAGTAAAGTCCAGTATCCAACATTGGAAAAACTATTTTAGTAATTGAATGGCCACCTGATAGTTCATTTTTCAGATTAATTTTTATCACGGCATTAAAGTAATCCAACGAATCATCATATGAGCCCACAATAGGGGTTTTTGAGTATTTACAGAGGGTTCCTGATTCAGGAGTACCATAAAGTCCAAACCTAGAATTGGCAGGATCACAGGTAAACCAATCAAGAGAATCTTTGTGAGAATCGTGAATTAAAAATAGTCCAATTTCAATTGGGCATTGAACAAATACAGTAGCTGAAGAGCCTTCAATCAAAAATACTGGACTTTCAAATTCTAAGTAACAATAGTTGGTTCTTTTTGCAGGATAATTTAATGGCCTAATTGGTGCAACTTCTATTTTTAATTCAGATGAAGTTACAGGGATTTTCTTTTCT
>JACEMX010000158.1:28912-33799 GCA_013867335.1 Candidatus Nitrosomaritimum aestuariumsis | reverse complement strand
TCTCGTGCAAGCTTTTACATCTATAACACCAAAGAAGAAGTTGATAAATTAATTAATTCATTAAATAAAGTAGCAGAGGTATTCAAACTATGAGCAACGCTGACATTTACCATGAAATGATAATTGATTATTCAAGAAATCCTATCAATTATGGCGAAATTGAAGATCATGATGTTACATTTCATGACTCTAACCCATTGTGCGGTGATAGCATCGATATTGATATGAAAATCGATGACAACAAGGTCTCTGATATTAAATTCCACGGTAAGGGGTGTGCAATCTGTATGGCATGCTCGTCGGTGCTCACTGAGATAGCAAAGGGTAAAGATATTGATGAGGTCAAAAATATCTCAAAAAATGACGTTTTAGGCGAGCTAGGTCTTGAAAATCTGCAGGCAGTGCGAATAAAATGTGCACTTCTTTCTCTGAAAGTACTAAAGTTTGCATTGTATTCTTATCTTGGAAAACACATTAAGGACTCTCAAGATGTAGATAAGTTAAAAGAAGAGGCAGCCAACTTATACTAGTATATGAGTTCATTTTCTCCTTCTACTCCTATTCAATTACAAATCCGAAAAATTATTTTTGAAAAATACAATGATATTGATACAAAATTTACCAATGACGAAATTTTCGATACTATAAAGCAAGGAGGAGATTTTGATTCTACTTGGATTATAGATGATTTAGAACCATACATCAACGAAATTTGTGATTCAGGTTTAACGAGAAATATCGCACAAAATTTTACCACAATATGGCTTAAGCTATTTGATCCGATTAAGAAGCATCATTGCAATACATGTGATAATGATGTTTATCTTGGAGACTCTGAAAAACAAGAATGCCCAAACCCATCCTGCACAGCTGCAATCTAACTCCTGTGTCTTAATGCAGCTTCTTCTAGCGCTTTAATCATGGGGAGTTTTTCTCCTGTAAGATACAGAACCAATGCTCCACCCGCGGTACTGATATGATTAATTTTTTCTGCCAATCCATGACTCTTTAAAACTGATGTCAAATGTCCTCCACTCACTATTGTGGTTGCCATAGAGTTTGCAACAGATTCTAGTAATCCTTTTGTTCCAAAGCTAAAGTTTTCTTTTTCAAAAAATCCTGCAGGACCACTGATAAAGACAGTACCTGCACCTGCAATAAGCTTGGAATAGAAATCTACAGTCTTGGGACCCAAATCATAAATTTTGTCTCCCTTGTTGATTTCTCTAACGTCCATCTCTACTCTTTCTCCGTCCTTGTCGATGGCAATATCTACTGGAGTAGAAAATACATCCGGATATTCTCCTATCAAAGAATGTGCTTTTGCTACGACCTCTTCTTCTCGTTTAATTCCTAATGGAAATTTGATTCGAGCTTGAGCACGCATAAAGACATTTCCAATCACTCCTGTTAGCAGTACATGGTCTGCACGCCCATTTTGAATAAGGAGTTTGATTGCTTCTAGTCTATCTGGAACTTTGGAGCCTCCTAAAACAATAACATGTGGAGCTTTTGCTACTGTCATAATCTCATCAAGATTTCTCACTTCTCGCTCTACAATACGTCCTGCACATGCGGGGAGAATTTGGGCAAATCCTACAATTGATGGATGAGATCTGTGTGCACTTGGAAAAGAATCTAAAACACACAGATCAAATAATTTTGAAAGTCTACTCACCATAATTGTTTTTGATGCATCTTCAGGAGAGAACTCATAATTTTCTTCAGCACACAAACGCAAATTATCTAAAAGCAAAACTTCACCGTTTTGCAAATTTTTAATTTCATTTTGGGCAGCTTGTCCAATTACATCTTCAACATACTTTACTTTTTTATTCAATAATTTTTCTAAAACCTTGGCATGTTTGTCCATGCCTGTATAGTCTTTGTTGCCTACTCTTCCTTGATGAGATGCAACTACAACTTTTGCCTCTTTTAATGACTGGATAGTCTCAATTGCTTCTTCAATACGTTTAGTCCCTGTAATTTCCATGGTTTCCGGATCGATCGGACAATTCATGTCTACTCTCAAAAAAACAGTTTTGTCCTTTAAATCAAAATCATCCAGTGTGAGGACTTTCACGACCATTCTATTACCCTCTTGGTTAAATTCTTTGAGCCGATCAGATTCTAACTTACAAAATTAAGAATCTCAAAATTTCCCATCTAGGAAAAATTAAAAATGATGCCAAAGGGGTTTAACTGCTTGCAAAATTGGATTTTTCATTTTAGGTCTCGCTCATTTGTTCTATTACTAATCGCTTTTTTGATAGTCTTGGCTTTGGTTTATTTTGAAATTACCGAAGCTTTTGATCAATCGGTAATCGCTTTTGTTGAAGAAAATACTGGAAATCCTGTTCTGGATGTAATAATGCAGTACATTACTGAAAGTGGAGACACATTTTACATGCTGGGCTTTGGTGTAGTTGCACTTCTAATTCCTAGAACTCGGAGAGTGGGTATCACTTTGATGATCTTGATTGTCATTTCAACTCTACTTACAGGCTACATCAAGTGTGGAGTGGATAGAGATAGACCTGACTTAGATTATGAAGGAGTCTCATTTCCAGTAGAAATCAGTCAGGATACATTTGCATTATTTTGTGAAGGTGGATTTAATGCATCATTTCCATCCGGACATGCTGCAAGATCTATGGTTTTTGGAATAGTTTTGGCATTTGTCTTGTCTGAAAGATTTCCACGGGGATGTTATTTGCTTTTTGCATATCCGATATTTGTTTCAATTAGCAGAGTGTATGTTTTACAACACTACCCAATGGATGTAATTGGTGGTGCAATTTTAGGAATCATGTTGACTGGAGTTCTTGCACAAAGAACAAAACTCTACAAGTTTTTTGGAACATCAAAAACCTAATTCTTCAAGAATTTTATTGCTGATCAAAACAATTGCATAATGATCATCATCATGATGATATGTCCAATATTTTATATCACGGGTTTCATTTTTTTTCCGTAATCCAACATTTACTCCAGTAGTAACTGTGTATCCCATCCTTTTTGCAAGTTTTGTTTCTTTTGGCATTAAAACCTTGAAACCTTCTTTTCTATTGCTAAAACCAAGATTGACCATATCATCTACTGCATCTGATGCATCTTTTTCGTCTTTTAGATCATATGTTTTAAAAACTGGTAGATCTTTTGGATGAAAATCCATACATCTAAGGAAATTCATTAACTAATATTTTTTATAATTCTGAATCTTTGCGATCAAATTATGCTTTTAATGGATTTTGGTTTTGAAATAAATTTGATTTTAAATTTCTAATCTGTCACAATTGACACCTTAAAATCAATTCTGAATGACAATCCGCTATTTTACCTGATTTTACAAAAAATCTAAAGGTCTGGCGTTTTCAAAAATTCCGCTAGACCAGAGTAATAATTAATGCTGCTACGGCAACCACGATTCCAACAAAAACTAGGCTCCGTTTCTTGGAGTTTTCCACTAACTCTTGTGCCATATACTACATTGTCTCTTTTTTTATTTAAATAAAGAGTGGTAAATTTTATCATTTTGTGATACATTTGAAAAATTCAATTTGGATTAAATTTGAATAATTTGATTTTTCTTTGTTCTTGATATCCTTGTTGTCTATTTCTTAAAATATGTCTGATTGATTTTTTATGGATTTGATTTTAGGTGGTAAAAAACTATTTTTTTGCTAATCTATTGTATTCATCTGATGTCAAATAGGGTTTAGCTTTATCCAATTGTTGATAGCATACTACTTCGTCCCCATTATACCAATTTTTGTTATTGCCATCAAGATGAATATTGCAGATTTCACAATTATAGGAAGTATATGCAATTGTATCGTCATCTACATCTGGACCGTCATCAATTTCATAAAACTCTGTTTTGTCTTTGCATTTAGGGCAATACATTTCCATTCATTTCACCGTTTTTGTATATTCACATATTTTAGTTGAAATTATAATATCTTTACAATAGATCTACAAAACACAATTTTTGTGGAAAATTTATGTTAAATTTCTTTACAGGTAAGTCAAATCATGGTTATATTAACAACTTAATCGAGTCTGACTTTGATTTAATGCAATGGCTTCATTAGAAAAATTAGTAGTAAAGCTTAGACAGAAAAAAAACGAAGCTTCCAAATTACGATTAAAAGCAGAAAAACAACTAAAACAAGTAAAATCTATTGAGAAGCGATCCTCTTCAGGATTAAACTCTCTTGATAGGAAAATAGAATCTGAAAGAGAAGAAACCTCTGAAGTTTCTGATATTTTGATTCAAAAGAACTCTCAATTAGAAAGCATAAAGAGACTAATTACGGCAGCAGAAGAAAGGCTAAATCGTGAAAAAGAGGCCCTAACTGAGGCCGAACAGCAGATTGAATTTGCTGAAAATGCTGAAGAAAAACAATATGCAGAGGCTAGACTAAACTCAATTAAGGGCCATATGGCCGAATTAGAATTTGAAATAAAATCCAGGCAAAAAACATTCAAAAAAATTGCTGATGAGGTAGCCAAAAATACTGAAATTAAGTCAAAGATTACCTCCAAAATTAAAAAACAATCTCAATCGAAACCTTCTCTCAAAGACACATTGACTTCTAGTCATAAAGATGCAGAGAAATTTGCTAAAGAATTAGAAAAATATCTAAAATCTGAGAACATTGCAAAAAGATCACTTGAGAAGGCATTGTCCAAATTAAAAGAAATTCAGGCTAAAAAGAAAAAATCTGTAAAAAAGAAAGTGTCTAAGAAGGCAGCTCCAAAAAGAAAGGCAGCTAAAAAACCAGCAAAGAAAACTGCACCAAAAAAAGCAGCTAAAAAACCAGCAAAGAAAACTGCACCAAAAAAAGCAGCTAAAAAACCAGCAAAGAAAACTGCACCAAAAAA
>JACEMX010000158.1:0-28812 GCA_013867335.1 Candidatus Nitrosomaritimum aestuariumsis | reverse complement strand
GCAGCTAAAAAACCAGCAAAGAAAACTGCACCAAAAAAAGCAGCTAAAAAACCAGCAAAGAAAACTGCACCAAAAAAAGCAGCTAAAAAACCAGCAAAGAAAAAATCTAGAAAGTAAATCTAAATTTTTGAAACTCTAAAAATTATTGTAATGTTTTATTTTTTCTTATTCTATTTCGAGGACTAAACTGTAGCACTTTTCAATTTCTGTTTTCTTTATGTGGGTTATTTTCTCGATCTCTTCAAGTGAAATTTTTTGTGGCATGGATTGAGAAATTGCATATATGCATACTGCTGCAATAAGGTAAAATGACTCGTATTTGAATGGGTTTTTTTCTAGTAACTCTAAATGTAGATTTTGAGCATTAATTATGTCTGATTCGTCTACCTGGAATTCCTCTTGAAATTTTTTGTAAATGGTTACCTGTTTTTGAATATTCAACTTTTTTTCTATTATTACATACGATTTGAAAGATTAAAAGTTCAAACACAACAACAATTCCTTTAAATGTATTTTTTGTGAGATGAAAGTTTACTCAAAGGTGGTATGATCTCTTCACAAAAGAAATCATGCCTAAAAACACGCTATTTTGATTTGTTAGAAAATCGTATTACAAAGGATCCGCTTTAAGTATAGTTTTACTGTACACTATTTGGCGATAGAGAGTATTGGACATAAGAAGTAAAACTCTTGCATACGAATTTAGTACTGTAGTACAACATGCAGTGGATGATGGTAGAACTCATCTTAATGATGAAGAGGCAAATCACCTACTCAAGATTAGCGAAAGACTTGTCCGCGAGTATGTGAAAGAACTAGAAAATTCCCTTGAAAACTAATGGATTAGATTTCAAGTTGAGTCTTTAGTTACTTTGATTCTACCTAAACATACTGCGTAAGATTATGTAGCCTGGTAGCCAGAATTCTAAAAAATAATTAAAAAATATTGTTTAAAGAGGATTAACTTCCATCTTGCCGAATTTCCCTTTGGTTAAGGAAACTTCGTCTCTAAATGAATTTGTGTATCCATTGGTTATGACAATAGTGTCTCCGACATTTACTGCCTTGATGTCATCTCCCCATAAGGTAAGTTTAATCTCATCATTTTCTGTTTCACCATCTGATAATATTGCATCGCATACATCGATAGTACCGCCACTTTTGAGATTGACTGTTCTTGGATCCCCCATACTCTTAACGACACCTTTTGTGTTAATTCCACTTCGCATGTTTTTTACTTGTGAAATTGGTTGGAATTCTTCCATGTGATTTTGACCATAAATCACACAATTAAAAGCTTTGAAAACAATTCCTCTTTAGTCTTAATTTGTTGTTGACAAATCCGATCAAGAAATTGAACATTGCAAAATAAGACGATTTTTTCATATTTTATACCTAAAATATCAAAAATATTAGAAATCACTTTTTAGGGATGATGTCTTATTATTGCCATGTATGAAGGTAAATGTCCGTTTTTCAAAATTCTAGATAAAATCTTAGGCACTGATACCACATCTAAAGATAATACTGAAAATTAATCTCCAAATCATCTCTTCACATTCCTAATAGAAATTGAGAAATATCGGTCAGTATTGAAATTCACTGCAGGGGTATCGAAGCCCGGTCAACCGAGAAGGACTCAAGATCCATTAATAGGAAATCCTTTCTCTTAGGAGTTCGTGGGTTCAAATCCCACCTCCTGCATTCTTTTAATTATTTTTGCAAATTTTTAAAAAATTATGCTGTAATTGCTTTAACTTTGGATACAGAGTGATTGGAAATTTGCTTGTGAAGTGATGCTACTTGTTCATCTTTAAAAGAAAGATTGCATCGAAAACATTTCCAAGCAACCTCTGACATGGGGTAAGTTACGTAGAAATTGCTTATAAGGATATTGAATGAATGCTCCAAAATGTTACAAAACATTGATCAAGATTTACAATTACTATAATTTCTTCATATTTTTACATAATTTTGTAATTTTTTTACTACGTCTGGAAAAACCAAGGGTTTAGAAGCAAAAAAATCGAGATCAAAACGAGGAAGATGGCAGATATCTTTGAGATCTTCGGAGAACTTTCCTATTTTGGAATTTTTCTAATACTGATCGGTGTAAACGCATCACCTATTCTTATGCCACCTAGCTGGATAGTATTAACTTCATTTTATCTTCTTGATCCAAATTTGAATATCGTTTTACTTTCGATGGTGGGTGCAACAGGTGCAACTATTGGAAGATTTATCCTCAAAAAAATTAGTGGACTGTTTAGGAAATTTGTAGGAGAAGAACAAAAATCAAACCTTGACATAATTGGTGATTATCTAAACCGAAAGAAATTCGGATATGTGATTGCCTCATTTCTTTTCGGAGCAACTCCTCTTCCAAGCAATATGCTTTTTATCACTTATGGTCTAATGAGAGCAAAAAGTCTGGGGATTTACATCGGATTTTGGTTTGGTCGTGTTCTATCGTATATTGTTATGATTTATTTTGGAAATGCAGTTCTAAAACCCTTTTTAGAAATATTCGAAGATCGATTAACTGGAATATTGTTAGTAGATGTAGCAGGAATTGGTGTTATCATCTTTTTTGCATCAATTAACTGGTCTCTTTTGATTACACAAAGAAAGATAAAATTTGTAAAACCCAAACTATGGAGATTCTAAAATGGATACTCTTAATTCTTTAAAAAATGAAATAAAATCCAAAATATCTAATGATTCGGCCCATGACTTTGATCATATTATGAGAGTCTACAAAAACGCACAAAAAATTAGTAAAAAGGAAAAAGCAAATACAAAACTTATTTTAGCTGCAGTCCTTCTTCACGATATCATTTCTTACCCTAAATCAGACAAGCGCTCAAAATTATCGTCAATTAAAAGTGCAGAAGAATCTAAAAAAATATTAAAAAAATATGACTTTTCATCAGATGAAATTCAGATAATCTCTGATGCTATACGGGATCATAGTTTTTCCCAAAACAAGATTCCGGAATCACTTGAGGGAAAAATCCTTCAGGATGCAGATAGACTTGATGCAATAGGCGCAATAGGAATAGCAAGAGTGTTTGCAGTTTCAGGCTCTGAGAAAAGGTCATTTTATAGCCCAAATGATCCCTTTTGCCAAAATAGGCCTCCTAATGATCAAAGATGGGCTCTGGATCATTTCTACAAAAAACTATTACGTCTTGAATCTATGATGAACACAAAATCAGGTAAAATTGAAGCAAAAAACAGAACAAAAGTTTTGAAAGATTTTTTATCACAATTGAAAAAAGAACTGTGAAAATTCTATTTGGCACTTGCTTTATTGTTGGCACTAGCTGAAAGATCAATTCTTCCTTAAATGTAATAATTGATGCCAGTAATTTATGGGCCAATTTCTTGAGGATGCTGATTGAATTTGAAAAGCATCTATGAAACTATCATAGTCTTTGCGGTAATGACTGGAGTGTTATTGCCAGTTAGGTTACTTTTTGTAACATTTGTTTCTGATGATTGGCTTGGATCTTTTGGAGTAATTTCTGCCATATCTGTGGCAATTCTAGTGCTTGCAAAGAAGAAAAAACTTGGAGAATTTGGAAATATGTTCCAAAGACAGATTGAAAAATTACTAAAAGGCAAACGAAGAATTGTAGTATATGCTGAAACTGTCTTTGTACTTGTACTAATGGGAAGTATGATTCTGGCAATAAACCAAGGAAATTCCACATATGCCCACATGCAAGATCAATTCTTTGTTGGTGAAGAGATTGACAATCCTGAAAAAATAATGCAACATACAAACGAGTGGACATCAAGTGATTGGTTTTATGGATTTATTGCAGCACCAGTAGCTTTTGTTACTGCTTTTCCTCAAATGAGCGCCGTTATTGCATCTATAGATGGTGCATTGGATGGATGGTTAATGCACTTTTACACGGTAGGATTTGTAGAGTATGCTGAATTCTTGGGCATACTAGTTGCTTATCGATTTGTCATAAAAACAAAATCAAAGGCTGCTATAGTTCAGTAAATACTATCCATAATCGACATACCTGTCATACCTTTTTTCTACTTCAGAGTTTAGGCCTGAAATTATTTTTTCGTATTCTTCTTTTTTTCTAAATTCTACATATTTTTTCATGGCTGAAAAATTATCTTCTTCAGGGTATACTTCAAAAATAGGCTCCATCATTTTGAGATAATCTAATACTTTTTGTCTATATTCCTCTCTTGATGGTTTTTTTATTTTGTTTAATCTATACCAAACCACTGCCCAACTTGACCCTACAACATGTGGAAGTAAATCAAAGGCTCTTTCTATTTCAAATCTTTCATCGTTTCTCATGATTCTTGAAGAAACTTGGCTGCTGATTTTGCAAAATAAGTGACAATCATATCTGCTCCTGCTCTTTTAATTGAATAGAGTATCTCAGATGTTATGTCTTTTTCATTTATCCATCCCTGTTTTGCCGCTCCTTTTACTAATGCATATTCTCCTGAAACACTATATGCTGCAACAGGGACATTAAATCGTCTTCTTGTTTCTGCAATCAGATCTAAATAAGACAAAGCTGGTTTAATCATTACAATATCTACTCCTTCATTAATGTCAGTTTCAACTTCCATCATTGCTTCTCTTGCATTTGTATGTGGCACCTGGTAGGTTTTCCTATCTCCAAATTTAGGAGCACATTCTGCTGCATCTCTGAATGGTGAATAAAATGAAGAACGATGTTTAGCAGAATGCGACATTATTGAAACATCGGTGTATCCTTCACTATCCAATGCCTTTCTTATTGCTGCTACTTGTCCGTCCATCATTGCAGATGGTGAAACAGTATCGACTCCTGCCTTTGCTTGACTGACTGCAATTTTAGCAAGAGTTTCAATACTTGTATCATTATCAATTTTATCACCATGAATAATTCCACAATGTCCTGTGGATGTGTACTGGCAAAGACAAACATCTGCCATTATTACAATCTTATCTCCAAAATTTGATCTTATCTGAGAAATTGCCTTTTGAACTATTCCGCCTTCATCAAATGCAGAACTTCCAGCATCATCTTTCTCTGTTGGAATTCCAAATAGCATTATTGCTGGGATGTCTAAATCTGATATTGTTCCTACCTCGTCATTGAGATCATCTAATGGTAATCTCTCAATTTCAGACATTGACTCTACTTTGACTCTTGATTTTAGGTCCTCTTGAACAAAAACTGGGCAAATCAAATCTCTTGGATTCAAATTTGTTTCCTGGACAAGCTCTCTCATTTTTGAGGATGTTCTTAATCTGCGTAGACGCCTTGTAGGAAATGACATATCAAAATTCATTCCGAGTAAAATATAATCCTAGTCTATTCTTGCTCGTTTTTGTAGTCAAATAGCTTACTTGCAATTTCCAACAAATCTGGCTTTCCTTGCTCTGAGGCCTTTCGGATATTATTCATGGGTGTAGATACTATGCTTTCTACAACTGCTTTAGTTAGCTCCTCGATGATTTTGATTTTTTTCTCATCTGTCTCATCAAGCATTGAAAGTGCTTTCTTCAATTCCTTTTGGCGTAGAGAATCTATGTTTTTGAACACATCTTTTACTAATGGTTCTGCATCTAATCTTTTCATTGAGGCCTGTAATACAGATACTTCTTCATTAATTATATTTTCAACTGTTTTTACCTTGTTTAATCTGGCTTTCATGTTTTTTTCAACCATTTCTGCTATCTGATCTAAATTCATCAGTTTTATGCCTCCAATAGTTGCCACTTTCTCATCCACAGTTCTTGGATTTGATAAATCTAGAATCATCATTCCATTGTTTCTTTTTTTAACTGCATCAGTTATCCTATCAAATGTTACAAGAAAGTATGGTGCAGTGGTTGCTACAAACAGAACATCATAATTCCCAAATCCTGACAAAACATCTTCAAATCTTACTGCTTTACCTCCCATTGTTTCACAAAATGCTTGGGATCTTTCTAGAGTTCTACTGGTAACTGCAAAGTCATATCCTCTTCTCTGAAGAGATTTTGCAACAAGCGTTGAAACTTCACCTGTGCCAATTAAAAGAATTTTTTTGAATTTTAATTCATCGATATTCTCTTCTGCTAATTTTACTGCCATAGATCCTACTGATATTCCACCCTGGCTAATTCCGCTAGAATTTCTTATTCTTGTGCCAATACGGATAGCCTTATCAAACAAGGTGTTCAGGTGTTGTCCTGATGCTTTGGTATTTCGTGCAGAAGTGATAGAGTTTTTTATCTGACCTAGAATTTGTTCTTCGCCTACAACCATGGAGTCTAATCCTGAAGTAAGCTTTAGTAAATGATGAAACGCCTTCTCATTTTTTTCAATTTCTAAATTTTCGTCAAATATTTCTTCATCTAATCCTGCAAGAGAAGCCCATGTTTTTTTGATTTTTTGTTGGTCGTAATTTTTTGTTTTTCCAAATAACTCTATTCTGTTGCATGTTTGAATTATCACACATTCATCTAATCCTGAATGTTCTTTGAATTGAGGGTAAGCACTCTCTACATCTCTTATAGTAAATTTTTCTAAAATGTGAATTGGGGAGTTACGAAAAGTTACACGTGCATTAATTATGTTCTGATTCATACCCAATTCCTCAACATTGCAATGATGTGATTTTCAACCTTTTTGGTTTGGCCGTCTTTTATTAACTGTTTAATCTTCTTATCACTAATGATACTATTCAGGAAAGATTTGCGTCTTGCCTGAGAGTCAATTTTATCTTTTATCAAATTTCTTGCGATCTGCTGAATTTTAATTTGAGCAATATCTTCTTTGGTAATTGTTTTTTCGAGAATCTTTTCGATTTGACCTTTAATTTTTTTTGACATTATGGGGCTTTTTCCACCAGTAAAAATCGCGATTTGAATTATTTTCTCAAAATCAACTATTGCAGGATTTGAAAAATCACTCGTTTCAGGACTATCCGAACTATATGCTATTATCTTATTTTTTTTTGCTTTATTGATTATCTTTTGGTTTAATTTCTCATCATTAGTTGTAGTAATTACTAGGTGAGGTTTTTCGGTTGTTAGAAAGTCTATATTTTCAATTCTTTGTTTTTTTAATTTAATTAGTTTCTTTTTAGAAAGATTCTCAATTGATTTGCTTACTTTTTCACTAATGACTGTAATTTGGCACTTTTGGTTTAGAAGAGAATTGATTCTTTTTAGAGATTCTTTACCGCCTCCTACAACTACTACTTTTTTATTTTGTAGATTTAGATTAACTATCACCGATCAAAGGCACGGCATTTTCTATTTATACATTTTAAAACAGGTTGCAATCTAGCTACATTTTTAATTGAAAACAAACCTGCACATACCATTGACCTCTATGGATAATTTAGATAAAGAGCTTCTAAATGAAATTCAATGGACATTTCCACTTGTCACGCGACCATTTGATGCTATCGCTAAAAAATTTGATACTACCCCAGAAATTGTTAAACAACGTCTCAAACAACTAAAAGAAATTGGAGTTCTTAGACAACTCAGTGCGATTTTTGATACTCGAAAACTTGGCTATACGAGCTCCTTAGTGGCAATGGAGATTGAACACGATAAATTAGAATATGTTGCAAATCAAATTAATCGTCATCCTGGTGTTAGTCATAATTATGAACGTGATCATGAGTTTAATCTTTGGTTTACTTTGGCAGTTCCGCCAGGCTCTGACTTGAAAACAGAACTTGAAAAATTCAATGTACTAAAGGGAATTAAAAAAGTAAGAATGCTTCCAACCTTACAACTATTCAAGATTGGAGTTAAACTTGACATGGTAGATGAAAAAAAACACGATGTTGCCCCAACTGAAACAAAAAAAGAAGTGAAAAGTGTAAAATTTGAGCCTACAGAAGACGATAAAAATTTCATTCGTGAATTACAAAAAGATATGGAAATCATCGATGAGCCATTTGTAAAAGCTGCAAACAATCTTGGAATTACAGAAAACGAATTATTTGAAAAGATGCAACACTATGAAAACATTGGTGTAATGAGAAGATTTGCCGCAATCTTACGACATAGGCAAGTTGGATTTACTGCAAATGGCATGATAGTGTGGAAAGTTCCAGGAGATAGGATTTCTCAAGTTGGAGAGACATTGGGTTCTTTTCCACAGGTAAGCCATTGTTATGAACGTCCAACATATCCTGATTGGCCTTATAACGTATTTTCTATGATTCACTGTAAAACCCATGATGAGGCAAACGAAATGGCAAAAACAATACAGGATCAAATACATGTTGATGATTATCGTATACTCTTTAGTTCACGCGAATTCAAAAAAACACGAGTTGAATATTTCGTAGAAAACACATTTAGTTTTGAAGAGACTATCACTGCATCCTAGATCTCATTGTCATCGTGGCCAACCACATGAATGCTGCAAAAATATTGGTCATTCATATTGCAGTAAAACTCTGAATTCTCTCCACATGTTTTACATGGTGGCCTAACATCATGCTCTGATAATCTTGTATGGTAAATTTTACTTCTGGTTGTAGTGCTTGAATTTTTGTAAATTCTTGTAAAATTTGAAAAATATTCTATTTCGGACGGCAAAAGTTCTTGCTCTTTTTTGATTTTTTTTATCATTGCCTCCCATTTTTTATATTCGCCAATCTTGGCCAGCTTCATTCTTTCAATGATGTCTAGAGTTTCTGCAGTATCGATGGGATGACTCATAAAATTAGTTTGCTTGAGGTGTGGCTTTTAATTCGTATGGGGCCCAAGTATTGTATAACTCTGCAATCTCTTTCATGTCTGATGAATTTATGTAATTTCCATCAGAGATGGCGGCAAAGGATTCAATTTCTTCCTCGCTTACTACAGTAGGTAATACTGATGCAATTGCTTTTTTGGATAAGATAAACTTGATTGCAAATTCTGTAATTGTCAATCCATTTCTTTCAGCTATTGGCCTGAACTGTTCTACCTTTTTTAATGCCTCTTGACGCCATTCCATTTTTCTGTCTTTTCTGTGATCATTACTTGGGATAACTGTCTCTGCCTTTACTTTTCCTGTTAAAATTCCTGATGCATCTGGAACTCTAACTAGTATTCCAACATTTTGCTGTGATGCTTTTTCAATCAACTCGTTTCCTGGTGTTTGTTCTAAAATATTGTATACTGTTTGAACTGATGATACATTTTCTCTGTCCATTGCTTCTAAGCCTTCTTGTGTCCATCCAATTGCAGGACCTAAGGCCACTTGAGCTGTTTTCATTTTTCCTTCTTGAATTAATTTATCAAATGTTTCAAATGGCTCATTATTTCTAATTTGATCCAGTTTTGGATTGTGCATTCCAAATGAATCAATGTAATTTGTCTGTAGTCTTTCAAGCGTTGCTTGTAATGCTTTTTCAGTAAATTTTTGATCAAATTGCTGTGGTAGTTCTGCATGTCCAATCTGTTCTGCATTGGAAAAATCATAACCATATTTTGAAGAAATTACTATTTCATCTCTCATTCCTTTGAACACTTCTCCGATTAATTTCTCACTTTTACCCTTACCATACATGTCAGCGGTTTCAAAGAAGTTTATTCCTAAATCGTAGGCCTTTTTGAGCATTCTTTTTGCTTCATCTTCTTCTATTTTTTTGCCCCACCAATCAAGACCTATAGTCCAAGCACCAAATCCTATTTCTGATACTTTGATTCCACTTTTTCCTAATTTTTTGTATTTCATTTTATCGTCTCGTTGTTTCTGGTTTTGATTGTCTCAAAACTACTTTACCCAATAGAATTTGTTCATTTATGTTTATCCAAGATTTGCGCATGTGATATTTTGATTATGTGAAAATTTTGCTTGAGTTAAACTACTAACCTAGGCTCGAGATTAGGGGCACAATGTCTTTTTTTACACAAACTATCATTGGAATATCATTTTTAACATATGTGGAAACTTGGGTTTCTCTTAAATCCATTATAAGATCTTGAAAATCCCTAATCTCATCTACCTCAAATGCTAACATGAAATCCTCATCATGAATGCCAAACGAGTATGTGGTGTTGAGGACAACTTGAGGATATTTCTTACTTACTTCAATATGTTCGTCCATTATTTCTTGACGTTTTTCTTTTGACAAAAGATACCATTCTCTTGTTTTAGTAAAGGGATAAACCACTACATGCTTTTTTTGTTCAGAGCCTGTTACAAAACCATGAGCTTTACCCTCTTTGACATAGATTGATGGTCTGGTGCAAGACAGATAGGTTCTTGCAGGAATGATGTATTTTCCAAAAACTGTTTTGTATAATTTTTCAATCACTATCTGAGTTTCTTCAACTGTTTTTGCAGCGAACCAAAATAAAAAGTCAACATCATCTCTTAAACCTAAATTTGAATATGATCTAAATTTTATTCCAGAATTTTTAATAACATTTTCAACTTCTTTTGCAGATTCTTCTTTTGCCAAGTCTGCCATCCATCTCCATTTAGGATCAACTTTGAAAAAGGAAAAATTGAAAAAGTATTGTTCATTATTTTCGGACATATTTTTTCCTCTTTAGGACCCTATTTAAACAAAATATCTGATTCTCTAATATTGAATTTCGATAATTTTGATTGTTGACTTATGTCCTGATTTAATCTGCACATGCGATGATGGAACTTCAAAATGGTTTGCGATTTTTTTTATTATTTCTTTATTGGCTTTACCATTAATTGGCTTTGATTTAATACCTATTGTGATTTGGTTTTGCGAAATTTGAAAAATTTCTTTGTTAAATTCTACTGTAACTTTGTAAAGCACAAAACTTATGAAAAATGAATCAGCTTAAACTTGTTTGTAAAATTACAATTACGCGTGTTGCTCTAGAGCCCACTCGTATCCTTCTGTCTCTAGCTTATCTGCAAGTGCAGCATCACCAGTTTTTAGGACTTTACCTCTTGCAAAGACATGAACAAAATCAAGTTTGTTCAAGAATTTTAGAATTCTTGCATAGTGAGTGATGATGATTATTGTGGCATCTTTGTCTGCAACTTCGCTAATTGCTTTAGCTACGGATTGGACTGCATCTATATCTAAACCAGAATCTGGCTCGTCTAAAATTGAAATCTTTGGTTTCAGTACTGCCATTTGTAAAACTTCGGCACGTTTTTTCTCTCCTCCTGAAAACCCTTCATTTAGGTATCTTGATAGGAATTCTTCTTTCAATCCCACTTTGTTTAAATTATCTTTAAGATATTTCTGAAATTCTCTAACTGTGATGAATACTTCCCTATTTTCTCCTTGCAATGCTTTACTTAGAGAATTATAAGCAGTTCTAAGAAAGTGGGAAAATCCTACACCTGCAACTTCTGTTGGGTATTGGAATCCAAGAAACAATCCTTTCTTTGCTCTTTCATCTGCAGTTAAATCCAAAATACTTTCACCGTCCAAAAGAATGTCTCCTTGTGTAACTTCGTATTTTGGATGTGCAAGTAAAGTGTAAGCTAGTGTACTTTTTCCAGAACCGTTTGGTCCCATTATGGCATGTACTTCACCAGGACCTGTTTTCAAATTAACTCCTTTTAGAATTTCTTTTCCTTCTCTTGTAACATGAAGATCTTTAATTTCAAGAACTGCCATGTGACAAATTGTTTTGTTTCTATATATAATACCGACGAAATTTAGCTGATCCTAATCTAGTTTGTATCAAATAATAAAATGAAAAGAGGGGGGGGATTAAATTTTGGCCAGAGTTGGTCTCAAAGCAATTTTGAGTTTGTAACTTGTTAGAATCTCTTTACATCTATTTCGGATTGTAACTTCTGTAACGCCGGCAATAGTGGAGACATCCCTTTGTAAGATGCTCTGTCCAAGCAAAACAGATGCAACATACAGATATGCTGCTGCTATTCCATTTGGAGCCTTTCCGTCAGTAATGCTACTATCTTTGGTTTTTTCGGCAATTTCCAAGGCTAATCTTTCAACTCTAACCTCGGTCTGTGTCATGTTTGCAATCTTTGAGATGTATTTGTCCATGGTCACAATTGGGGCTGTTCTTTGCCCCATTTCCATTACCATGGTTCTGTAATATTTCGCTGCAAGTTTTGTTTTTGATTTTACATCTTTTGGCACACAAATTCCGCGGACAATATCTTCAAGTGATCTGACTACGTGACATTGTTTACATGCCATGTAAATCGTAGCAGCTGTGATGCTAGCTACTGATTTTCCTTTCACATCAATATGGTCGTCTAAGCTTCTGTATATCATAGAAGCAGTTTCCAAAACATTTTTCGAAAGAGATAATCCGTCACAAGTTTCACCCATTTTGGCTAAAACATTTGCTAATCTTCTTTCTCTTGGTGAGGAAACGCGAACTCTCTGTTGCCATTTTCTAAGATTGTGCATTTGATTTGCAACTTCGTGGTTAATTGATTTTCCACTAAAGTCTTTTGCACTAATTGAAATCTCAGTTGCTATTCCCAAGTCATGTTGGGAATAAGTTGTTTGTCCTGTAGCTCTTGCAAGCTTCATTTTGTCTTCGAGATTCGAACTTTTTGTTTCTGGGCCATAATCTGCAATCTGATCTGCAACTACTACGCCGCAACCAGAGCAGATTACTTCACCATTCTGAGAATCATCAACTAGAGATGATTTACATTCAGGACAGCTTTGTTGTTCGAGTATGTTCATTTTTTTCTTCTCCTAAATTTTTCTTTCTTAGCAGGAGAAGTTTCAGTTGCGAAAACAGCTTTGCCAATGTATTTTTTTATGTTGTTTGTTAATGGTGTAGCTGATGCAAATGGTCTTTTTACTGGACCAATCAATTCCATTACTTTTGCAACTCTTGTTCCTTTTTCATCGCAAAGAATCACCCCCTCAGACAAAACGTCTGATAGTTGAATGATCACTCTGCCACTACCGGCAAGGTGCATTATTTCGCCTACCTCCTGCAATTAAAAACAATAATCAACAGATTGTTTTCATAGACTTCTGTCAACAATACTTTAGCTAAAAGCTAGATTTGATCTTATTTGGATTGTTTAGTCCTTTTCAGAACTAATTTTTGCGAAATTTTGTTAAGAATATTTGTCTTAGAAGATCCTTTTGGTAAAACAATGTAACCGGATCTTACAAATGGTCTTTTAGGATATCTTACTTTGTCTTCTGTTTCAGTAATTTCAAAACCTGCGGCTTTAGCTGCATCTGATAATTCTTTTAGTGATGGGTCAAAAACACATTTCTCTTTTTCAAGTCTTCTTCCTTTAGCTCTTGGTAATGTCTTATTGAAATAATCCAACCAGATTACGACATGTTCGTAATCTTTCATTTTATTCTTTTATTAAAACTGCGTTAACTGTTCCTGACTGTCCAGGTCTTGATACAACTCTGCATTTACCTTCTTGTGTTTCTAAAATTGCACCTTTTGTAATGATACCTCTTCTTTGGTAATCATTGTTTGTTGCATTTTCTAAAACTTTTAGAATTTTTGCTTTCTTTACTTTTGCATCCCCTGTTGCTAAGTTAACAAAGTCAATTGTTTTCAAAGCTGTCTTTGTGTTTTTACCTCGAACATTTCTTGTTACTGTAACTTGAGCTCCGTTAATTGGTTCATTTGGAAATCTATCCGTTTCATATTTTCTTCTGATTCTTAACGGATGTCTTCTTCCACCTGTAATTTTACTTGTGGCAAGGTTTTCTACTGATTTTCTCACGATGAATCTCCAAATTACTCTAATTTATACAAAACGCAAAAAATTAGCCTTAAAACAACTTTTACTGATTTAGCTCAGGAATTACTTGTGATTCTGGTACTGGTTTGGATTGTGACGCCGTTTTTCTTATTTTAGAAAACAGTCTTTGTTTGAGATTCTCAACATCTCCTTGTATTCCAAAATATTTTTGGAACTTTTCAGTTGTCGTAAAAATTTTTAATCTTCCTACATTTTGATGATGGATAAAATCCAATTGTCTTAATTCCTTTAGATGTGCATAAACTCCTGAACCTCTGGTTTCTACTAATTGCTTGGACGAAATTGGTTGCATGTAGGCTATGTATGATAATGTCTTTAGGGTGGCCTTTGGAAGAACTGGCTTTGATGCATATTTCTTTACAGTTGCACTATATTCTGGTTTTAATTGAAATACATAGGATCCATCAGGCAGGGTTACAATTTCGATGGCTTTGAAGGCTGATTTTGATTTTTTCATAAGGGTATTGAGAATATTGTATGTTTTGGTTCTAGATTCTGTGCCTGAGGCCCTTACCAACTCCTCAATTTTCAAAGGCCGTCCTGCAGAATACAATGCAGCCTCTATTCTTGCTGTGGCTTCTCCCTCATCTTCTATTTTGACCAATTATCTTTCTCTCCTTCTCATATTCTACTTTAAGAAATCCATTCTCTATTTTTGATCATTTTGTTGACTCTTCTTTTATCATAGTGATTTTGATATCATCCTCAATCTGTTCTATGTCAATTTTCTCATCTCTTGCCAGAAATAAAATAGCAAAGAAGCATCTGATGGAGTCAATTGTATCCAAATCTTCTATTATTTTTTGAAGTAAGCCAAACCCTTCCTTTGAAATTTTTCTAATTATCATGTCTTCATATTTTCCAATAATGCTTTCAAGGGAGATAAAATATTCTTGGAAATCAGGAGGTTCGATAGGTTCTATGCTTAACTGTTTACTTCTTCTCGATTGCGGGTTTGCAATAGAGCCAATGAGATTTTGTAGCAATCCTAAAAGATCATCTAAGGACACAGGGTATGTGGATTCATGACGATACGGAATATCGATTAATTCAATGTCAACATCTGTTCGCTGATGCATAGGTTTCTTTTCCATCGCTGCCCGTTGTAATGCAAATATGCTCTCGACTTTCATTCTGTAAATTAATGAAGATGATAATGCTGCCATACCTGCTACTCGGAGATCTTTTTTTTCTGTTTTTTCTAGGATTCTGATTAATAGATTTAGGATTTTAATTAGATCAATTTCCCAAACATCTTTTTTTACAACTGAATTAGGACTAAATAGAATATTGACTGGTTCCTGTGAAATGCTATTTGGCATTCCTTCCTCGTTCACGTGAGAACTAATTTCCTATTCCATAATATCTAGGCGCTCTATTTTTTTCTCATTTCCAGTCAACTCTTATATTGTCAAGTCTGAAATCTTTATTGATGAAATCGGCCAGAATCATGGGTCCTAACGAACCTCTGGAAGTGATTGACTCTGATAATCCTAAACCTCATGATAATCAAGTTGTAGTTAAGGTAAAGGCTGTAGGTGTTTGCCATAGTGATTTGCACTTGTGGGAAGGTGGCTATGACTTGGGAGATGGTCAATTTATGAAAGTAACAGATCGTGGCGTAAAATATCCAGTAACACCAGGTCATGAAATTGTTGGCACTGTTGAGGAAATGGGTGATAATGTTAACGGCTATTCAAAAGGTGATGAAGTTTTAGTTTATCCTTGGATTGGATGCGGTCAATGCCCTGCATGCAAAGTTGAAAATGAAAATCTTTGTGATGCTCCAAAGTCGCTTGGTGTTTTTCAAGATGGTGGCTATTCTGATTATGCCTTAGTCCCTCATTACAAATATCTTGCAAAATTAGATGGAGTTAATCCTGATTCTGCAACTTCAATAGCATGTTCTGGATTAACAGCTTACAATGCAATAAAAAAATCAAACATGAACTCACCGGAATTTCTGGTTATTGTTGGAGCAGGCGGTCTTGGATTAATGGGAGTGCAAATTGCAAAGGCCATAACAAGCGCAAAAATCATTTGTGTTGATTTGGATGATGCTAAATTAGAGACTGCAAAAGAGATGGGTGCAGACTTTGTAGTAAATTCAAAAGATCCAGAAACTTCTCAAAAAATAATTTCAATATGTAATGATAAGGGTGCAGACAGCGTGGTTGATTTTGTAAATGCACCTCCTACTGCAAAATTAGGAATATCTGTATTACGTAAAAGAGGTAATCTTGTCTTAGTTGGTTTGTTTGGAGGCTCCATGGAATTGTCTCTGGTAACAATTCCTTTGAAATCAATTACAATACAAGGTGCATACACCGGAAATTACAATGACATGGTAGAGTTACTAGACCTGACAAGAAAAGGCACTATCAATCCAATTATTACAAAGCGATATACTTTGGATGAAGCCAACACTGCACTAGAAGATCTTAAAGCAAGAAAAATTCTTGGTCGTGCAGTAATTAATCCATAAGAAATTATTTTTCTAAAATCCATCCTGTTTTAATCTCAGATGTATCTGCCTCTTCTCCTATACCTGTTGCATACCTCCAAACAAAAGGATCTGATGTTTTCATCTGAGTTTTAATTTTTAGTAATGACTCGATTTCAGAATTTAAATTCTCATCAGCGCTATTATGCTCTTTACAAAATTTACATTTTTGATCAAGTGTAATAGGATCTGATTCAATTAACGGATAAGTTTGACATGCAAGTGGTCTGTTTTCATATATTGAGCAAGGATAACCACCATGAGGGGATTTTTTTCCTGAATTTGTATCAAGAAATGGACATGTGTTTCCATTTTTTTCTACTCCCATCATTTGAAAAGCTAAAATTTTTATTGATTCTGAATTTTTTTCTTCTGACACTCCTATTCTAGGCAAAATTAAAATCTCTAAATTTTTTTCTTTTGCTATATTTTGGATTTTTTCTTTTTCTTCGGGGAGGATCAAAACACCGATTTTACCAAATTTTTTTTCAGGATAATATTCTCTTTCTATACAACATTGCGAGCAATCCTGAATACAGTGAAATTCCACAATTTAGAATATGTGGCTTTACATAAAATTGATTTTATTATTTTATGATATTTTTTGAAATTTTCAAAAACCCCACAGTTATATGGTTAAAAATGCAACATATAGCATGGGAAAGCGCCAAGTAAAAAATGAAAGTGCCTTAAAAGAAATTAGAATCCCTGAGGAAGGCGAGATGTTTGGAAGAGTTCTCAAAATGCTGGGAGGAGAAAATGTCATGGTAAAGTGTACTGATGGCATCACCAGACGAGGCAGAATTAGAGGTAAATTAAAGAGAAGAGTTTGGATTCGTGATAATGATATTGTAATCATTGCTCCATGGGATTTCAAAGATTCTGAGATGGGTGATATTGTATGGAGGTTTACATTACCTCAAGTTGATTGGCTCAAACAGAATGACCATATTCCAAAAGACTTTTAGCTTTAGTTTGAAAAACAACTCGTAATTTTGATAAAATCTGCTTATCATAGGTAGAAACCGTGTTTTTTAGACTTATCTTAATATACGGAGTACTAAATCAAAAAAGCAAATGGAACAAGGCACAGTAAAATGGTTCAACCGAACTAAAGGCTTTGGTTTTATCGAAAGAGAATCAGGCGATGATTTGTTTGTACACAAAACAGACGTTGACGGATTCATCAATGAAGGCGATAAAGTTGAGTTTGAAGTCGGCGAAGGTAGAAAAGGACCAGCTGCTCAAAAAGTCAAAAAATCAGCATAGATTAGACGTTTTATTGATTTAAGATATTATTTTTATTTTCTTAAATTAGTCTTTTTTTATTATTTTCAATCGTTTATTGTTAAATATGGATTTAAAAATCTAAATCATATCTCTTAAAAATCCTGTAAATTCGTCACTTGGGACGACAGTTCTAATTTCAATTTTTCCTAATTCTTCCAACCTCTCTCGTTTATCAAAATATTTGTAGACTCCTTCCTCTGACGGATAAATTGTAATTACATCCTGTTGTCCTGGTTCTAGAAGATCTGTTTGTAGTTCTAATCCTTCTATGTATAGTCTATGGTGTTGGTCTCCATTATTAACTACAGTTAGAATGTATGCAAAACTTGTTCTGCTAATTAGATGTGGATTTGGCTCTCCTGTAACCCCTGTAATTCCAACCAATTGGACCTTGCCATCAATATCCTCAAAAGCCACGGTTTGTTCTACCTTTTCTTGCCAGAAAATTTCTACATGTCGTACATTTCCTTGACCTATAAAACCAATCATGGCAGCTAATCCCACTACTCCTGCAATTATTGCAACTACAATTAATTTTCGGTCCTTGAAAACCATGATGTAATATAGCTGTTATTCTATTTTAAATGAAACATAATTGTTAATGTTGAAAATCAATTCTAAAATTATGTTCTCTTTATCAGATTTGAAATTATTTTTTTATCTCATCGCAAATTTTTCGTCATATTCGCTTCCAAAAGGCTCTGGTACCACAAGTTCTATAGCATCAATAGAATGCTCAATTATTTGAGGGTGTAGGATCTATTGCATGTTTCATTGGTACATAATATGTATAGAAATCACTGATTTGAGGTAAACATAACAAAATCATCATAGATGGCACGTAGGCTACAAATTATGAAATTTTTCACGCTCTTCATTTTTTTACCTCTAAATTGTGTTGGCCTATCATCATCTGCTTTTCTTTTTGAGAATAATTCCGGAACCTATTAGGATAATTCCCGGTAGAAGATATATTCCAAATAAATTCCACGGAATCTCTCTTGGTGGACATTGATTAGCCTCATCAAAGCCATCTACCTTAACACTATCACATGATTCTGTCAACCCAAATACAATATATGACATCAATAAACCTGCAATGAGAATAATTACGCCAAAAAAGATCATAGATTTGAAAATTATCATGTCATCATAATGTTCATTATTGTTTTAACCATTTTCAAATATTTCAGATTTTCAAAATTACTTGGGTTATGGAGAATTTTCTACGCTCAATAATTCTGAATTTGATTATAACATTAATTGAATGCTAATAGCTAGCGTTACCAAAACAAATACTGTGGCTGCTACTTTTGTGTCATTCATAACGCTGCGAATTTTGATTAGCATATAATATTTTGTATCAATTTTGTGCCTAAATTTCTAAATTGCAACACTAGATGTAACAATCTAAATTCTGAATGCAGCCATCTCTTCTGTCTAAAATTTCATCCAAACAAAATTTACAATATTGCTTGAAAACTATGTAATTTTTTCAAAAAGATAGGTTATTCTTAATCATAATAATCAAGAATCTATTGAAATACTAAAAATCCGTATATGTAATCGAGGGGAATATCATGGTCGTATCAAATGGAGAAAGCATATCGGAATTAACGCTAGATAGATTGCTGTCTACAAGTTTGACTGATACGCCATGTGTTTATCTCAATCAAGAAAGAGAAGTCTGGGTTGCAACTGAGATGTGTGTTCAGTATCTGGAATCATCAATTGATTCTATTGTAATCCGCAATGACGATCTTACTCCAGTGGGGATAATTGGTGGGTATGACCTTCTAAACCATATCAGAAAAACCCCCACACGAGATTTTCAATATCAAAACAAGGTAAAAGAAATAATGTTTGAAGATTTGCCCATTGTTGAAAAAGAAACACGATTCAAGGATTTGATGGAACGATGGAAACTCTCAAGAAGAGCTTTTGCAATAACTCCCAATTCGTTTCAAGGTTATTCTCCTATATCTGCAAGAAAAATGCTGGATGTGGCAATAAGATGTCAATCTGACATCACGATTTCTTCTATGCCCAAAAAAAGCATAGTGACTTTTAGTCTTGATGATTCTCTGGGTAAAGTTATCGATTTAATGTTTGAACATAATACTCGAAAACTCATGCTGGAATATTCTAATCAATTTATCAGTGATAGAATCATCTTAGAAGAAATATCTAAAATGCTTAAATTTCAACCTGACGTTGACAACTTTTTGGATATTCCGGTAAGCCAAATTGAATTAGAACAAGTCAACGTCTTAAAAGAAGATGTCACTCTTAACCAACTCGCCTTAATGCTTTACAAAATGGACCATCCCTATGTGATCTACAAAGACATCGCGGTGAGTCCATGGGATATTTGTTTGACTCTTCTATCTGATGATGTCACTTCACGTTCTGCTGACTCCAAAAAAGCATGTCCACATTGTGGGGGAGATATTAGTTGGCTTGTCTAGAAATGTCTCTTCCAAATAGCACTGTTAAGGAATTACTCCCACAAACACTAACTTACTCTTTATGTATTCATATTGAAAAAGGAAAAGAAGTTTGGGTAGTTGCAGGAATGCTTGCACAGTACTTGGAATCAGCTACTGATTCGGTATTGGTGATGGATGAAGGAAAACCAATAGGGACAATTGGGGGCAAGGAAATAATGGAAAACCTTCTAAAAAATCCCACATCTAGTCTGTTTTATGGCTCAAAAGTTGAGGATATTATGGAGCCCAACCCCCTGGTGATTACCAAAGATACTAGGTATTTGGATTTGATGGATTTCTGGAAAAAAAGAGGTAGGGCTTTTGCTGTAATTAAAAATGAATGGGGTCATTACTCTGCAATATCTGCTAAAAAAATTCTTGAAATTGGAATGCATTGCAAAACAAATCTCTCCATTAGCGATTTGCCAAAAAAACCTATGATAACTTTCAAAAAAGATGATTCCATGGAGTCAATAATAAAATCAATGTTTGAAAACAAGACTAGGAAAATTCTACTTGAAAATTCTAACAAATACATCAATGATCGAATAATCATCGAAACAATTACAGAAAAGATGGGCTATCTCAAAGAAGTTGATTATTTTCTGAATATCCTTGCCAATATTGTTGAACTAGAAGAGGCGCGAATAATCTACGATGATTTGAAGATAAACGAGATATCTGCTATGATGTATGATATGGAACACCCATATGTGATTTACAAAGATTGGATGGTCACTCCGTGGGATATTTGTACTGCTTTACTTGAGGACGGAATACAATTTAGGTGTGATAAAAAATAATAAAAAAATGATTTTTTTATTTTTTGAGGCTTTCTCTTAGGACTTGATTGAGAACATTTGAAAAACTAACTGAGCTTGTTGTATTTTGAATCATTTTAGCTTGCAATTGTCTCATTTTTTTATCCAAATCGCTATCCAGCATTATGGTTACTCGTTTGCTCATAATATGAGGTTATTAATTTATAATTTAAGACTTTATTCAATTTCCCATTTTTGGGAATTTCCTAGTTTAATATTTTTGAAATTACCTCATCCATCTTAAAGGGCTTGTATATGACTGGAATTTGCAATTTCTCAAGTTTTTGTTCGGTAGTAAATCTACCATCTCCTGTTACGGCGATGATTTTTGCCTCCGGATCTAATTCTTTGATTTTATTAATTGCATAAAACCCACTACCATTTGGCATCATAATGTCAATTAGTACACAATCTGGCTTTTTCTCTTGAAAAAGTTCTACTGCCATTTTACCACTATATCCTTGACCAGAAACGTGAATTTTATTCTCTTCTAAAAATTCACTAAACAATCTTACTGTATCCTCATCATCATCAATTACAATTACTGATTTTGTCATGGATTAATTTCAAATCATAATGATTTAACACTTTGGCTAAAGTGTCTGGTATTATTTTCAAAATATGATAAAATTTATGCTTAAACTCAAACTTTGAAGAAAATTATCTTTCTGTTTTGGGCAATTTTATTACAAATGTGGTAGGATTATTTTTGGCATAAATTTTACCTTGATGATTTTCTATTATGGTTTTGCAACTGGATAGTCCTAGACCAGTACCAATTTGTTTTGTCGTTACAAGTGAATCAAATATGTGTGGCAAGACATTCTCAGGAATTTCTGGCCCTGTATTTGCAATCTCGATTTGTACTTCGTTTTCGTTTTCAGAAAACTTGCTTGTAATTTCGCCATGATTGTTTCCAATCGATTGGATGGCATTTATTATGATATTGTTAAAAACAATTTGCATCTGAAAAGGATCTGCATATATCATTAAATTTGATTTAGGTATTTTGATTACTATGTTGCTTGGAACTGTTACTGTTTCAATTGATTCTTGTACGGATTCAGAGATTTTCATCCATTTTTTATTCATTGTTTGATTTTTTACGTATCCTAGGACATCATTTACTTGGTGAGAAATCCTCTCTATGTTTTTAGACACTAATTGTAACTTTACATTTATCTCATCATCACTTATTTTAGCATCTTTTGGACTGTTTTTCATTAATTCGATAGACATTTGAATATTTGATAACGGATTTCTAATATCGTGAGAAATTCTTGATGCTAATTCTCCAATCGCTGAGAATCTTTCGTTTTTAATTAACTCCTTACTGATATCTTCTAATTGTTTAGTTCTATTTTCTAATGATTTGTTTAATCTAGAATTCAAAATAACAACTATGCTTGAAAAAATAATTACCAATACTATCAAAAACCAAAAGAAAAATTGTAAAATACCATCTTCAGAGTCAGGACCCATATAGAAACTGGTTCCTATGAGAAAAACTACTACTGTTAAGTTGATAAAAATTAGTGCCAAATGAACGCCGTACTTTTCAATCGCTTTGGTATTTCTCGCATTAATCTCTTGTAAATTGCTTTTAGTTTCTTGTTTTGATTGGCGGACAAGATAAAACATCATAAAAGACCAAATAGTATAACTTGATACAAATAAGATGTCTACTGGATGACCATCAACATAGGCATCTTCAATAATTAAAAATAAAAAAATAGAATCTGCTGTAATCATTGTGGCTATTCCAGCTAAAATCATCATCCAGAAAAAGTCACGTCTATTTGTAATCAAAAAAAGCATTGCTATGATTAATGGGACCAATAATACTGCATCTACTACTGGGTATGCAAGTGCTATGATAATTTCAATTGGTTCATCCTCAAAACTTACTTCCCAAATTGGTAAAACTGACGGAATTAAAATTATTAAAGAAGCAGCAATTCCAACAAAAATGGCCTTCTTTGAGATTTTTTTCTCGGTCGATTTCAAATAAAGTATCAAACCCACAAACATCAAAATGGGCGCAGCAAGGTAAAAAAAATCTGCAATTGAAGGATAAGGATCAATGCCTAATACATGTTCATATAAATTCCAAATTTGTTCAGCTGCAAACCAACATGAAAATGCTAGAGTCAAAAAAATAAGTGAATTTCTTGGAATCTGAACAATGTTTTTTGATTCTGCTACTGCCCATACTGATAAAATTATTAGAACTCCTGGAATTATGGAGAATAGGGGTAAGGAAACAAGATTTGAAAAATCATTAATTCCGATATTGATATTGATAAAATACAATCCCGCGATAGACCCTAAAACACTTACGAGAGTTACTCCCCAAATTGGCAAAAATCTGTTATTTTTTGATTTTTGATTCAATATCTGTTCATATTATGTGAATTACTTATGGGTTTTTTCTAAAATCACAAATGTGGCAAATTTGGCAAAATTTGGGCACTCTTTTTAATGGACTTGTTTTCAATCCTAGATATGGGTGGAATTGATCTTCTATTATCTCGTGATTTAGCCTCTGAAATCAAAAAAGGATTGGATGCAGATACCTTATCCAAAATTGAAAGAGATCTCTTCTTCCAGCATGGGATGTCAATTAAACTATCGATAGAACACTTTGAAAAACTACATGATGTAATAAAAGACCATTCAAATATCGACATAAAAAATTTTGAAAAAACATGTTTACAAAAAATAGTTCAAATATTTAGGTCTGATAACCATTATGAAATAGACATAATTTCTCCATCCCTTTCTGAGATAGTTTTTAATTATTTTGGAGATATGGAATCTAGAAAAATTTTACTTTCTATTATGAATGAACCACTAACGGTTCCAGAAATTTTAAGCAAATCTGGTATACTAAAATCTCCTGCTTATAGGAAAATTGAAAACTTACTATTAGATGGAATTATTTTAGAATCTGGAAAAATCATGACAAATAATAAAAGAGTCTCTCAATACCAATGCATTTTTGATCAAGTAAATTTAGTCATGGAAAATGGGGTCTATCGCATTAAGGCTCTTGTGGATAGCAAATATTTCAAAGAAAGCTCAATGTATAATTTTGGTTTGCTAGAACCTGAAAACTAAATTATCTTTTTAAAACGATTTTCTTTACATTTGATAAAAGAATGATTTTTTGGAGTGATCGATAGCACAATCATTGGAGCAGAAACTAGAAATTTTGGGAATAAACTCCTCTCTACAATTCCTACATTTAGGCATATCAGAAAAAATGTTCTGATGTTAATAAGGGTTTATGGTAATACGAATTTCATAATAAATGCAAATACTGTTTTACTATAATGACTACAAATAACTACAATCAAATGCTCCTATGATAATAAGCTCATATGATATGCAATTATTGAGATGGGCATAAATTTCATAGATACAATTGTGGTTCGCCACACACGAGAACGAGGAACGGCCTCTGAAGAAAAACCAGTCCTTCCTTCAGAATTCATGGGTAAGCAAACATCTAAGATCAACGCAGATCGACTAAAACTCGCCGGCGACTTGATGATCTTAAGCGCCAAGGGTACAAAAAAGATCAGATTATCTGCGATGGAAAAACCCACTCTTCCAGCAGACTTCAAAGGACATTACATAACAACTGGAAAAGGTACGGGAAGGATTAGGATCTGACCTCTTTTCTTATTTTTATTAATCACTTTATTTTACTTCCCCATTCCATTCTACTGAATAAAGGTAAATTCTCTTGAATCACAGTACTTGTGAAAACTGTGGTAAATTATTTAGAGCAAAAAACGCAAAATTTTGCTCAATGGAATGTTACAAATCACACATATTTCACCTTAAAATTTCTCTTAATTCTTGAGCGTATTTATCAAAAATTTTTTCTACAAGTAGTTTTCTAAAATGAACTAATGCAGTGTAATGGCTCTTGTAAAAAATACAAGGCAACTGATAATACTCGAGAAGGTGGACGGTATGAACAAGGACAAAAAAGATGCAATAGATGTGAAATCTACATAAAATGGGAGGGATTGTGGTGTCCTTGCTGTGGGTATCTTTTAAGAACCAAACCAAGAGGAACAAAACTAAAAAGAAGAATCTCATTGATGAAAAAAGCAAGAATGCAAGATTGATTTCCACCAAATATGATTACATGCATGATATGAGATTACAAAAATTTGGATTTCACAATTATTATCTACTACAACGAACAGTTTTGTCACATCAATATCTACCTTAAAAATCGACTCAAAGTTTTTTTACATTATTCAAAAATAGGAGTAATTGGTTACAGAATTTGATGTTGTTCCAACTATCATAGGTATACTATTCTTAGTTCTTCCTGCCCTACTGCTAGGACGACTTTGTTCTCATTATAAAATTCCTGAAATAATTGGATTTGTGTTTGCTGGAATAATTTTAGGACCCACAGCATTGGGTGGGGTTGTTCCTATTTTTGGAAGGCCTATAGTTGAATTAAATGAAGTAATGATGGCCCTTTGGCAAATTTCTGGAATCATTATCTTGTTTTCTGCAGGACTTCATTTTACCTTTCATGATTTGATTAAAGCAGGCTACAAATCTGCTTTGATTGGTGTTTTTGGAGTGCTCATTCCTCTTCTTTTGGGGTATCTAATTACAATTTGGCTAAATTTTGATTGGACCGTTGCAGTAATAATTGGAACTACTCTTAGTGCGACCAGCATCGCAATTTCTGTGGTGATCCTTGAAGAAATAGGAAAAGAAAAATCCAAGGAAGGGAACATCCTGGTAAACGCCGCCGTTTTAGATGATGTTTTAGGATTGGCAATACTTTCGGCAATTATTTCTTTGGTAGCTCTAAACACATCACCGTCTATAGAATCTATTGCAATTACTACTGTCACTGAAATTGGTTTTTGGTTTTTGATACTACTTGGCTCTGTGTATCTATTGCCAAAAATTGTTCATGCAGTAGCTCAGATGTCTCCTAGAACTTTGGAGGCACGTGCCACAAAACAAGGTGTTGCACTAGGTTCTGCATTTGGACTTGCCGCAATAGCTGCAAGTGTTGGTCTTAATCCAATCGTTGGTGCATTCGCAGCTGGAATGGGACTAGCAGGATCTAAACTTGCACGACAAGTAAGGGAATTTGTAGACAGATTGAAAATAATAGTGGCACCATTATTTTTTGCAGTAATTGGGGCTCATGTTGACCTTTCACAAATCTCGTCAATTAACTGGATTCTCTTTTTGATTCTTTTGGGCATAGCGGTATTTTCTAAAATAATAGGGTGCGGAATTCCTGCAGCAATTTTACTCAAAAGCAAAAAGAGTGGTTTGAGAATTGGATATGGTATGATTCCTAGAGGGGAAGTGGCATTTATTGTGGCAGGTATAGGATTGGCATTTGGCGTAATCTCCGATGTTCTTTACTCTACAATTGTTTTTGTAATTATGGCAACTATCTTTATTGCACCGATTCTAGTGAGAAATTCCTTTCAAGACAAAAAGGCCTTAACAAAATAATAATCTGAACTCAAAATTGTTCGCCCCTGTGCACTCAATTCCAGTTGTGGCTGACAGAGGCGAGATTCTAATGTGAATCGATTGTAGTTGATGTCTGTGTGTTATATTTTTTTTACTTGATTTTTAATTTTATTCAGAGTTACAATCAGGAAGTTTTCCATTTTCCTCTCTGAATTGTTCTAACAGGTTTTCTTTTTCCTCTTTTTGATTGTCTGTAAATCTTCTTTGGTATGAATGCGTCTTTTGTTTACATTCATCACCGTCAAAATCCTTATCCAAATAATCTGCAAATTGTTTTTGTAAATTATCACTTTCACCTATATAGATGGGCTCTGATTTTCTATTGTATAGGACATAGATCCCTGGTATGGCCTTGACATATCTTGCACTATCAATCCACATGTGCATTTTATCTTCTAGCAAATTCATTATTTTATTCATTTTTCATCTATTATGGCCCAATGAAAACATTCCTTTCTAGGAATAATTGATTTAATTTAAACTGGAAAAAATCAGACGCGACAAAATTACACACGTCATCAAAGTTCGCCCGATTTCCAGCATTCATTTTATGACCTTGATAAATTTAAGAAGTTCTCTCTGTCTAGTTACGATATTACTCTTTTTTTATACTCCTAATTTCAATAGAATGACTTTTTTTCTTTTATTAAGAAATGAAAAAGTTGTGGTCCCAAGTGAAGGAATTGAACCTTCGACAACCCGGTTTCTGTATGCCTGATATGCTGTTATTTGGTCAGCCATCTAAAGCCAACAACTACAGCCGGAAGCTCTACCAGGCTGAGCTAACTTGGGACAAACAAATCGATGTTTTTTAGTATTAAATAACTATCGTTGTCTTATTTTGGTGGATCAGATGCCTGAGCCAAGAAACAATAAATACTGCACTAAAAAATTTTTAGTGTGTCTGAGTTAGAACTGGCTTATTCAGGTTACGTTTGTGCCCCTTATCTTCATAATCATGAATCTGTGGAATTAAAGGATATTTGGATAAAATCCAAAAATATTGAAAAAATGTATTTTGCAACTGGAACTTTTTCTACTGATAGCAAACCGTATTTTACAGAATCTACGAATCACTATCTAGTTGCAAAATTCAAAGATAGCAACGAGATTGCAAAAAATTTAGAAAAATTTAATCAAGAAAAAATTTCCTTTGTTTTTAATATTAAAGACGATCTTTTTGAACGAGAAACAGAAGGGGGTACTAATTTTATCTCTGTTTATTATTTGGAATATGGCGACTCTGATGAAGATGTACGAGAAGTTGCATCTCTTTTGGTAAACCGTGATAAGATTGAAAGCGCAGGTTATGGACAAATGAAAACATTCTGCAAAATTCCCTCAAAGTTCACATTTCCATATTCAGAAAGTATTTTGGTTATAGAAGTTACAAGTGAGAAAAGCCACCAAAGCGTGAAAAAATACTGTGATCAAACCCGAAGAACTGTAACTCGTCGTGGACTGACAATGACTAATTTGGTTAGTCTGTCGATTCTTGAATCTCTAAAGTAAAAAAGTTAAATATTCGAGCAAAACCTGCTTCAACATGAGTAAACCATCTGACCTTGGTTCATTAAAAATAGGATCTTACATTCTGTTACCTCACTCAGATCAGCCAAGTGGTGAACCATGTCGAATTGTAGAGTATGATACATCCAAACCTGGAAAACATGGGGCAGCAAAAGCAAGAATTGTTGCAGAAGGAATCTTTGATGGCCAAAAAAGACCTCATGTTGGCCCAGTAAGTATGCAAATTCACGTTCCTTTGATTAACAAAAAAACAGGACAGATTATCTCTATTGCAGGCGAAACCGTACAAGTCATGGATTCTGAAAGCTTTGAAACCATTGATATCACTTTGATTGACGATGAAGTAAAAGGTAAATTAGAAAATGGCCAAAATGTCGAGTATTGGGTTGTAATGGATAAAACCAAAATCATGCGTATCAAAGGCGACGCTTAGTATATTCAAATTTTATAATTAATCTTATATCTCAATTTTTGTGTGCGCAATTTCATTTTTTAGATGATTTAGTGGGAATCTATTTGAACAACCTTTGCAAGAATTTGCAAAGTGACTACAAAAACTCAAAAATTTAGGAGCAAATGGTGGTACGTCCTTCCAATTTTTTTGCATGTGATTGGTGGTATTATCGGCTGGATTGCCCTCAAAAAGGATGATGGAAAATTAGCAAAAAATTGTCTTCTTTTGGGGATTATTTTGAGTGTTGTATGGTCTTTGGTTCTTTACTTACTTTTACTTGCATTTGAAAACTTTAGTTTTTCATCAGATCTAGGAAATATCTTTGGGAACAATGATTTTGATATAGAGTTTAAAATCCAGTCTCCCTAAAAATTAATCTTCGAAATCATAAATAACTATTTTAGTTGGTAAATTGGTTTTAGATTTGCATGATGTCAAATCGTGAGGATTTTTACAACCTTTACAACTCCATTATGAA
>JACEMX010000104.1 GCA_013867335.1 Candidatus Nitrosomaritimum aestuariumsis | reverse complement strand
TGGTACATGAAGGGAAGAACAGATGATGTAATCAATGTTTCAGGTCACCGAATGAGTACTGCAGAAATTGAACATACTGCTATTAGTCACAAAAAAATATCTGATGCTGCATCCATTGCAATTCCTGATGAAATAACAGGGGAAGCAATAATTTTATTTTTAGTTCCAGAATCTACTATAGATGAAAATCTTGGTCTAGAACTTACAAATTATATTTCTGAAAAAATTGGCAAGCTTGCAAGACCAAAATCAGTCTATGTGTTATCTGACCTCCCCAAAACACGAACAGGGAAAATCATGAGGAGACTTCTAAAGGCAAAGATACTCGGATTAGAATTAGGGGATTTATCATCATTGGAGAATCCTAAAGTTTTGGATGAAATTCAAAAATTAGGTTGATAAAATCTCACTTTTTGATACTTTCTAATTAACATCGGTTTGCTTTATTGGAAAAATCGACTTTAATCATTGAAATTTGTAGTAGATCAGCAAGTAGAGGATATTGAGCTTCCTGAAAACCTGAAATTAAACACATTTTTGCAGGAATTTCACTCTGATTGCCCTCACCCAGAATGCTCCTTTGGATATTATGGGTTTGCTTTTGGTCAATCCCCATTTCCTGTTCCTTCGGCCATTCAAAAAGCGCTGATAGAAAATGCAGACAAGGGAGCATATGCGCCAGTTCAAGGAATTCCTGAACTAAGAGAAGCTATCTCCAAATACAACAAACATTATTTTGATTTGGATATTGCACCTGAGCGAATCTATGTTGGTCCTGGAACTAAAGAGTTAATTTTTAATTTACTTGAGATTCTTCACGGTACAGTAATTTTACCTACTCCTGCATGGTTAGGATACCTTCCTCAGATTCGATTTTTGAAAAAAAATTATCATATGCTTCCTGCTCGTGCAAATGGGAAAATATCTGCACAAGACCTAAAAAAACTCTCACTACGATTACACGATAGACAAAAAATACTAATTTTAAACAATCCACATAATCCCACAGGTGTAGTTTATGATAGATTAGATCTTGAAGAAATTGCAGATGTCTGCAAAGAGCAAGGCATTACAGTAATCTCTGATGAGATTTATGCGCAAACAACCTTTAATTTTTCAAAATTTGTAAGTATGGCCAAGATTTATCCTGAAGGAACATTTGTGACAAATGGATTATCAAAATCACATGCAGCAGGTGGTTATAGGTTAGGCTATGTAATTTTTCCACAACATGCATTAGAGCTAAGGCGACAATTCAAAAAAATTCTAGCTACTGAATACACAGCAGTTTCTACACCCATTCAACATGCTGCGGTTGCAGGTTTTAAAATAAGTTCAGAAATTGAAGAATACTTTCAGACAACAAGAAACATCCACCAATTAATTGCTGAATATACATGTCATGCATTAAACCAAATAGACGGAGTGAAGGCAGTAAAGCCAGAAGGCACATTTTATCTCCTTGCCGATTTTAATTCATTTGCAACAGAATTACAAAAATTAAGAATAGACACATCACAAAAACTTTCTGAAGCGCTCATCGTACATCCTTATCATACCGCTATTGTAGGAGGAGATAGCCTAGTTTTGGAGAGAAATGACTATCGCGCTAGAATTGCTTATGTGGATTATAATGGTAAAGACGTTTATGAGCACTATCAAAATAAAACTCCAAAAACAAATTCTGAAAAAATAGAATTTGTGGAGATGTATGCTCCAAAGGTAGCATGTGGGATAAAGATGATAGAGCGATTTTTTGATGATGTCAAAAGAAAAGCAGCTTGCGAAGAATTTGGCAAGATTTCAGTTAATGCATAATTAGTCAATCTTTTTTAAAAAAATAATAGATTTACCATAAATCCTAACACAACATTGTCTGAAATTAAATGTTTTATGTTAATCCAATTAATCTTAAAACAACATCTCCAAAAAATAATTGTATGATAAATCCTCCTAAAATAAAGATCATGAAGGGTAATCCAGGAGTTACCCAAGTATCTGGAGTGGTACAATATTCTGCAGTGTCAGAGTGATGCAAGGCAATGTTGAGTCTTTTTTTCTTTCCAACTTGTGTTTCTAGTGAAAAACTGTATTTGGGATTCTTTGATCTATATCCTAGGAACATTGCAAAGATTTTCTTTGATGTTGTTTCATCAAAGTCTTGGAAGATATCTTCCTTTCTTGCAACAAGTATGGAGTTTCTTATGAAATTGAATATCATTGGAGATACTGAAAGCAGGGCACTGTTTACTACAATTGAAAATGGACTTACTACAGATCCTGTCAATGTAGCCATTGGTGCTAATGCAGAAAGCACAATCAATCCTAAAGCATCAGCGCCACCAAACAACCCAAACCTCCATAGTATGAGCACTAGTGGTGCCACAATCAAAGAAAATCCTACTCCAAAAGCAGCTTCTATGATATTTGGCTCAAAAAATAATAGGACGACAGAGATACCGCCAAACACAATCCATAAAAAATCTGAAATTTCACGACTACGAATATCTATAATGGTAGCTGTTCCCAGCATTGCTAAGGCAAATAAAATTCTAATATGTAAAATGTCAAGTTCTATCATATGTTATTCTCACTCTGATTACTTTTTTAATTAATTATCTAACATATCTGATTTTTGTTTCATTTTTTTTATGCTTGCCTTGAAGTTTTTTCTTATTTTTTCTGATTTAGAGTATTTCCTCATAGCCGTTTCAAATTTTGATATTTCTGTTTTTGAATACTTTCTAATGTTTTCAAATGATCTCCATAATTCAACCATGTCATTTTTTAAATTTTTTAATTCCTCTATTCTTTTTTGTTGATTGGTGATTATAGCTTCGATTGCTTTGTCAATTTCTACTGCGGAGAATCTTGTTGGTTTTTGAACTGATGGCACAACTATTCCTTTCAACTCTAAATTAGAGAGTAAGTGATATGTTTCTGTTCTTGGTATGTTCTCATTTCTTGAAATCTCTATTGCCTTTTGAGGACCGCTTTTGCTCAAATAGACATAAATTTTTGATTCATTTTTTGTAAGGCCAAAATCACGTAGTTTCTCTCTTAAAGCTAAAACAAGCTGTTCTTGATTGTCAGCACTACTTGCAATTGCTTCTTCAATTTCCATAAATTGTAATATTTCAAATGTAACATAAGGGGGGACATGTAATTTGATATGACACACATGGTTCGTGCATGGGTGTGACAACTTTTTATAAAATACATACAACGGTACAATGTTGATTCGTGCTGTAGTGGTAGATGATGAAAAAGAAACACTCCAGCTTTTCAGTGATTTGCTTACAAGTAATGGGATAAAGGTAGTAGGAAAAGGCTACAATGGTCAGGATGCAGTGTTTCTTTATCAAAAATTAAAGCCAGATATTTTGTTTTTAGATATTTTGATGCCTGTACATGATGGTATCTATGCATTGAAAAACATACGCGACAGTCATCCTGAGGCAAAAATAATTGCAATATATGACAAACTAAGTGTGGGCAAAGAAATTGAATTGAATCGACTAAAGCCCTCTGAAATTATCAGAGAACCAATAGATGTAGATGATATTTTACGAAAAACACACAAACTCTGCATGCCTTCAGGGGATTCCTTAGATGAAATGAAGAGAACCATGGTTACATTGGCCATAAAAAACTCCCTTTTAGAATTGGGCCTAGAGGAATTTGATAAAATCGTAATGATGTTGCAAAAAGACTACAATTCCACACTGGAAGACTGCTATGACAATCCGGAATTTTTAAAACAAGTTCTTAAAGATTTGTTGGGAGATGCATACAATGATGTATTAAATTCCCTAAAAGAAAACATTAACAATATTTCATCACATAAATCAACAGAAAATTTCTTAGATGCTTTAAACAGTTAATGAAATTCGTGCCAAAATTATCTATCCTTTATTATCGGAATTTTTTCCTTTATGCTTTCCATTCTTTCAGAAATTTCAAGCCTTTCGAATATTTCATCAATTCTATCAAGAGCACTTTCAATTACGGGGAATCTTTCAGCTAATGGTTCCAACAAACTTCGTTTTCTAAGTAAAATTCCGCTACCAATCACCACTCCTGGAATCAAAATAAAACCAAGATTACTCTCAAAATAGGATTCACTGTCTTCTGAAACAGATTGCAACGTTTGTCCTTGTTTTAGAATGGCTATTTCTTTTGATACAGATATCTGATCAAATTCTGTTGTTGTTGCCTGAACACTAATACTGTCGGTTTCTTCTGCGATTAAAGTAACCTTAATTTTACCACTTCCATCAGTTACCTCGGATATTTTTTGAATTTCTGCACCTTGAATATCCCAATTAACTTTAACATTACTTAGAGGGGAATCTAAAATTTTGGCATCTAGTACCAGATCAAATGATTCTCCTGCCGTTATGGAATTGACTGTCGATATTATCAACGAAGGTGTTGTTTCGACTGTATTTAGGTCAAATCTGGATAATGGGAAATCACTTGCAAGTATGGAGATTTCTGTTTTAACAGCTTGTTTGGGTATTATGTCAAAAAATGCATTGTGTTGCCCTTTCTTTATGGTGACTGTTTGAGGCATTTCAATCGAATTATCATTTGCAGCTATTCTAAATTCAGTATCTTTGTTTGCAAAAATTGGATTTCCTTCGTTATCTACAATTTGAAGTGATAATGTATTTTTCATTCCCGATAATAGATGGTCAGGGTAGGCTAATTCTATCTTTGAGGGTTTTGCAGCGCCAACATTGAGATCTAGTGTGGTTGTAAATTCATTTGCTTCAAATTCTAAACTTGTTTTTCCTTCTTTAATTGATTGAGAGCTTAACAAAGCTACAGATTGCCCCTCACTTATTGTTTGAACAGTAGTTTTTACAAGTTCATTTGGTCCCATTACTACATTTGATGTATCTGGAAAATACCAACTAGCTTTATCCTCATTAGTCAAATACACGATCATGGGAAAATTTGTTTTTGGCATTATCTTGGATACTAGTGGTTCAGAAACTAAATCTAACTCGGTTCTTTCAGGACCGTAAATAGTTGGAAAAACTGTTTCTTTTTCTTCTCCGAAGATTGTAATTTCTAATCTATCTGGTTTTGTGGTACCTAGTTTTCCATAAATTAATTTTGCACCAGAACCTTTATCCATTCTGTCGTCTGATATTGCTAAAATGTCTCTATCTGATGAGTTAATTTCTGATTCAACTGTTTTTAGATTAATTAGAGATACCCCATTTTTGTCTGCAGGATACAGAACTCCAATAAGTTGTTCTGACCCCGAGGCAAGCATTGGGATTGTCTTTAATTTGGTCAATGGTTCATCTACGTCAGGAGTCAAAACGGTTTGAAATTGTACAGAATCGGACACTAGATAATCTTCTGCTGAAATACTAACACTGTATGTCTCTTCTATTCCTGCCTGAACAGAAAGTTTTGCATATCCTGTAGTGGATCCTGGTGGGATTACTAGGGAATTAACTGTGCTTATTTCTGTTGTTCTTCTATCATTAAAAATCGGTTTATCATAGTCAATGTTCAATGAAACAGGAATGGTTTCTGTTGCTTTTATTGGAGAACCATCAGGACCTTGTAATTGAACAATCGCAAAAGTAGACGATGTTGCAAAATTGCTAATTTTTTCTGGTATAACATATAATTGAATCCTGAAGTTATCTTCGACTTTCTCATCATCTTCATCACCTGAAATTCCCATTACTTTGATTTTGCTGTTACCGGATTCTGTATTTTGACTTTCAGCATAAAGTGAAACTTCTCCCGGTTTGTTGACTACAAATTCGCCTATGGCAAAATACTCACCTTCATTTATTGTAATTGAATCTTGAAATAAAGAAACAATTTCAGAGTTTGATGCACTAATAGAAATTACTGTGTCTTGTTTTGCTAGAGTTGGATTTGAATCAATATCTGCAAGCTCTACTGAAAAGTATCCTTTCGTTGGACCATTTATTGTAAAAGTATCTGGTACTGTCTTTACCAGTAATCTTTGTTCTCCTTGTTTGATGCCATATACAGTAATTGAAAATTCCTCAGATGCAAATCCTGGTGCGGCTAGAGCAATATTAGCAGTGCCTGCATCTACTGCTTTTAATTTAACTGAGGTAATTGCAGTTTCTTGATTTGTGGATAACTCTAAAATTTTCACAATCTCTTGATCAGAAGATACTACAATCAAATCATCAATCATGTTTGGAATGGGGATATTATTTGTCAATCCATACACTTGTAGTATCCCCTCTGTTCCTTCAACTAATTTTTCAGGCATCATCTTATACCCAAAATCATTTGGACTTTGGGCATAAGAGTTTGGCACTACTACGATTATTGCCATTATCAATAGAAGTAATACTATTTTCAATACATCAAAAAATACCCTCAGAATTGATATAAGAAACTGTATGACTTTTAATGAGACACCTATTAGTGGCTAAAACATAGAATTTACATCGATTATTGAAAATTGAACCAGAGTGATTCCAACCAAGGTCATGCCCACCAGAATAATTGAGTATAGGAACCCTCCCGAAAAGGCACCTTTGATTACTCTTCCTAAGAATAGGCCTGCAGTCCATGCCTGTATTAGTACAATTAATGGAAATAATCCTAGTGAAGAGCCTGCTAATTCGCCTTCAATTGCAGACAAATCTTGACTTTCTTGAGCAATATCGCTAAACGAGTCAATTACCAATAGTGTGGTAAATCCAGTTGTCCCCATTAAAACAAATCCTACATACAGATATGGCATTAACAAGTCTCGTTTTTCTTTTTGAATTTCTTGCATTCTTTCACTTGTTTCAGTCAAAGAATCAAGGGTTTGTGGGTTTCCCCCTCCAGCAGAGATTAGCTCAAACAAGATGTTAAAACTAATCAAAACATTGAATGCCTGAATTTCATTTTGCAGATCTTTGAAAATTGTTTTAAAATCAACACCCCATTCAATTTTATTTGAAATTCCATTTGCAACAGAGTTGAATAAGCCATATTCTTTTCTTTTACATGCATGTATCACACTACTCTCAGGACTCATACCCGTTTTCCTAGCCTCAGAAATCGTTCTTAGGATTTTTGGTGTAGAATCTTCGGCTGAAATTGTTTTTGCATATAGTTTTCTAAAATAAATTGCAGGAACTATTGATGCTGCAACTAATGCACCTCCAAGTAAGTAGGGCTCCATTAAAGGATCAGGAATTATGTTTAATCCTATTACTATACCACTGACAATTAATGCAGGTGCTGCAAACATTAGTATTTTTTTATAGGGTAATTCAGGGTTTTTGGCAATTGGACTATTGTTTGCAGCCACAAGAAAAACCAATGAAATTGCTGGAGTTAAAATCAAAAACATAACTTCACCACTTATTCCTGATTCAGATGTTGCAAAAGGATCAGATATTACAGCTGCACTGATAATGTACACTGCTAGCAAAACTACTTGAATGGTCATATATGCCTCGACCAGTGCACCTAACTTTACTACTGCTTGTTTTTGAGATTCAGCATGTCTGTCATAAACTGTCTTCATTTTGCTTTTGAGATAGTTTATCAGATTTCCGCCACTTTCTACGGTTGAAACATATCCATCAAAAAATTCTCCTAGTGCCTTTGAGCTAGAACGTGTCCTTACCTGTCGCATTACCTCAAGTGGGTCTACTCCTAGCAAGTCAATTCTTTTAATCATTTTAAGGGATTCTAGGCGTATTGTAGGTAGTAAATCCATTGATTTTACACGTTGGAGCATAAAGTATGGTCCAATTCCTGCACTACTAAGCAGAGTGACTATTGTGATAAAGTATGGGAGTTCTTTATTGATTTTTTTGCTTTGAGTCCGCTCAAAACCTTTTTCGTTTATTTTACTAATGGATAACAAATTTAATCATCTCCATAGTTGATTTTCTTTAGAACGGACTTTGGATTGTTGTAGTATTTTCTAATCATCTCAGTTACTGCTTTATGTTCCCGAATATTGTTGGCATTCATCCATTTGAGTATCTTTGTTCTTTTGTGATGTTCTTTTATCACATTTTCCATATCCTCGCCAATTGTCTCTGATATTTTTTTAAGATTTTTACTTGTTTCAAGAGAGTGCTCAAAGATATCTGATTTTGGATCCCATTTTAAAACAGAATTGGGCGTATTCCCGTTTGAAATTTCTTCTATTGATATTGCTCGTCTCATACTTTTTCCAGTAGTTTTGTCTTTTACTCGTTTAATGACCA
>JACEMX010000010.1 GCA_013867335.1 Candidatus Nitrosomaritimum aestuariumsis | reverse complement strand
TCGCCTGAATAGTAGTCTCGTTCTACTTTTTGTGCAATGTTAAACAAAGTTTCAGGAGATAATTTTGAAACACAGTCTTTCATCCACAGATCATCTACGTACTTTAAAGCATCTGCATCCTCTTTTGGCATTTTATCAAAATCAATCTCAGAATACTTTACCTGAATCTTGAATCCTTCAGCTGCAATCTTCTCACACCTTTCTTGCAGATCTAACTGTGCTGCAGTGTTATCTGCTGGTGCAAAAAACTGCATTGCCATAGAACCTACTAGTGCCGATCCAACCCCAACTGCAATCACCAAAAGAATGATTGGTTTCACACGCACAGACGGCAATTATCACATAAGTAGTCTTGCCGAAGTGTGCTCAAGGCAAAATCAATGTTTTTTAAACCCTTTAGGGGCTAAGCAGACATTGTCAGAAACTGAAGCTCAGGTAGAAGAGGCAAAAGTTGAGGAGACTCAGGCACCTGCAGAGGAGCCAAAAGTTGAGGAGACTCCCGTAGAGAAGACATCAGCTGAGACTGAAACTGAATCTAAAACCGAGAAAAAGGAAGAACCTGAGGCAAAAAAAGAGGGTCCCGCAAAATGGGGAATTGCTCACATCTTCAGTAGTTACAATAAC
>JACEMX010000091.1 GCA_013867335.1 Candidatus Nitrosomaritimum aestuariumsis | reverse complement strand
ATTTTTCCATTGCGCCCAAAGGAACTCCGCCAAGTGCTCTTGCTATTCCATTGAAGAGGTATTTTTGCGGGCCTTTAGCTCCTGTTTTGTTCATGAATTTTTGAATGCCATATTTGAAATTGTGTTGCCAAGTCTTGTACAACACTCCTAATTGAGCAGGAGTCATTTCGTTGCCAATGTTAAAGAAATCAGATTTTTCGAGTAGGCCAATTGGAACAAAAGTTAGTGCGGTGGTAGTAAACATAGACCCTGGCTGTTCATGTTCTAGTTCGCTAATCAGACTAATTGTCTCCCATGAATCTTCTGGAGTTTCATCGTTATCTAGACCCATAATCAATGTAAATGCTGGAACCCAATAGTGTTTGTTAAGTGTCTTAACTCCTTCTTTAACCACCCAATGCCATTCTTCTGGACGATAAGGAGCCAGTTTTCTGTCAGCATATTTTTCAATTAATCTTAAGCTTCCTGTTTCAAATCCAGCTTGAACGCCAGTCATGTTCTCTGGTCCTGATTTGATAATTCTCGATAGATTAGGAATTAGTTTTTCGTCGGCAATTGCACCTGCTAAAGTTCCATGTGTTGGGTTGGTATGTTTTACTCCAGTAGACATTATTGCAGTAAAGAGTTCTTCTAAAGCCTCACGGTTTGGCTCCATTCCCTTTGCAGTTCTAGGATCCATTCCATAAACAAAGATATCATCGCTATGAATCCAAGCAGAAGTAGAACCGCCTTTTTTCATATTTACTTCGATTTCTTTTTTCACTTTCTCTGGAGGATAATAGCGTAAGGATCTTAGAGTCACATCACAGAATTTGCAGCCTCTACCACAGCCTCTCATTACTTCAACCATTCCATGCATACTTGGTTCGACAATCTCTGGGATTTCTTCAAGGTCAGGTCTATCCCAGAAATTCACAAATCTTCCGTGGATTTTTTTTCCGTTCCTTTCAAATTCTTTAATGTTTACTTTAAAGTCACTTCGTTTTCTGAAAGGATCCATATTTTCAAAATCGCCATTTATCAAATAATTAAAGAAACGACCAGCATGTCCATCAATTTCTGGAGCAATTCCACCAAGTTCTCCTTCTAGTATCGCATAAATTCCAAATTCCTGAATTTTTTCAGGATCATAATTGTATTGCCATGTGCCAGAAGCACCTGAAATCACCTTAGCTTTACTTCCAGTTTTTTCTTTAGCTGCTTTAATTCTATGGTGAAGTTCAGTGTTGTACAGTTCATCGTATGAAATTTGTTTTCTACCATAAGTAAATGTCATAGTTACAGGACCCATACCTAGAGGATCCATCTCATAAGTTCCAACCACTTGAGTATCAGGACCAATGAATTTTTCAATATGATCAGGATGGGCCACAACAACTTCATCTCGTCTAAAGCCGTCTCTGAGCAAACCAGCCTCTAGTTTTCTTAGACCGTATGGGGCAAAATTTGCAACACCATTAGTATGTGGAATATAATTACAGATGAAATCAAAGAGAATTTTTGGAGTAACTTGATTTTTTAAAATTTTGTACCAAAAACTGCTTTTGTCACGGTGAGGGTCTATTGCAGGTGCACACCCAAAGAATGTGGCCAAAGACAGACCACGATATGGTGACATTAGTGTTCTATCAGCTGTTAGAACAATTTTTGGATTGCCCATCTCCTTCATGGCAATAATTTCCTGATTTATTTTAAACCTTGCTGGTTAAACCTAGTAATTTTCTAAAATTCCAGCCTTATTTCTGAAAAAATGACCAAATTCTTTGTTAGATGCCAGATGATCGCCATCAAAAACCGTTCCATCACGACAAACTAAATCTTCGCCAACACAACAGCTTCCACAGATACCTACACCGCATTTCATCATTCTCTCAAGGCTTGCTTGAACAAAAGTATTTTTTGAATTTGCAATTTGAACAGTTTTGTACATCATGATTTCTGGTCCACATGTATAGACCCCATCAAAATTTTCTTTATTCAATAATTTTTCAACCATATCTGTGACAAATCCTTTTTCCCCATAAGATCCATCATCAGTTGTTACGATAACTTTGTGAGGATTGTTTTTCAACAAATCGTTTGCCAAATCTTCGAAAAATACTTCATCTTTTGATTTTGCTCCGATTAATAGAGTTACATCGTCGTTGGGTTTGACGGTTGTAATTAACCTCATCATTGGAACAAGTCCGGTTCCGCCACCAACAAGCAAGATTTTGCCATTTTTCAAATCAAAAGAATTACCATATGGACCGCGGACTCCAATCTGTTGCCCTTCTTTGAGATTAAATAATCCAGTTGATGCAGCACCATGTTTTCTTACTGTAAATGCAGCTTTGCCACTTTCTTTAGAGATCATTACACTCATAGGTAATTCATTTATTCCGGGAATCCAGACCATTGCAAATTGTCCCGGCAAAACATTTGACATTACTTCGTCAGAAAATACCAAAGTTCTAACAGTAGGAGTTTCATCAATTACTTTTTCAATTGTGCATATTGTAGTATGATTAAGATTTCTTTGCAAGTCCAACCATCTCCTCTATTTTTGAAATTCCTTTTTTTTGCATATATTGTGTAATTCCATTATTGATCTCATTGAATACATCAACCCATCTATCACCTACAGCACTGCCAACTTGAATTGCAGATGCACCTGCAAGGAAAAATTCAACAGCATCTTCCCATGTAGATACACCTCCACACCCAATTATTGGAATATCATATTTTGAAGAAATTTCATAGACACATCTCAAGGCGATTGGTTTTATTGGAGTTCCAGACAATCCACCAAATTTGTTACTTAGAATAGGTCTTTGTGTTTCAACATCAATTGCCATTGCCCTAACTGTGTTTATTGCAGTTATTGCATCAATTCCAGACTCAATTGCAGTGCCTACAGTATTAAGATAATGTGTAGTCCCCAAGCCAACTTTTGCAATAACAGGTACATTTGTAGATTGTTTTACAGTACTAACAATTTTTTTTACAAGTTCTGGATCATCTCCAACTTCCAGTCCTACCTTTGCAACATGAGGGCAAGACAAATTCAATTCGAAAGCAGTGACATTACAGTTTGCAAATTCCTTTACCATAGTCTCAAAATCTTCTGGGATAGAACCTACAAGACTTACAATAATTGGAACATCTTGATTGGGTTGAATCATTTTTGCAAAATATGGCGCACCTGGATTTGAAAGACCTACTGCATTTATCCAACCACCTTCATTAACACTGAAAATTGTGGGGTTTGGATATCCCTCCCATGGCTCTTTACTAAGAGATTTGGTTACTACTGCACCTGCACCTGACCGATAAAGTCGATTAAACACATCTAAAGAAATACCTAAAATTCCTGAGGCAAGCATTGCTGGACGTTTCAAATTAATTTTGCCTATTGAAGTAGCTAAATTGGCTTCCACTTTGGATCATACACCTAGCTTCGAATATAATAGTTGAGCCAGATCCAATTTGTTACCTTTTTTAAAGGAGACTTAGAATCAACTAGTCATGCATTCTGTAATTTTAACAGAATTTGGAATCTCAGTGTTCAATGAAGATAAGCTGGAAAAAGCCTTTCCGTTTTCTGATCCAGTTAAAGATTATTTAGCTATTAAAAATAAACAAGCAGAATTTGATGAGTTAGTTGATTATCTTGGTTCTTTACAACGAGGAGTTGTAACCAATGATTCTGCTCTAGTTAACATGTTGAAAAAAAATTCTATCGATATCCAACTAATGGGAGAAAAAGAATTAGAAGATATTCAATCATCTAAACCTCAAATTATTGTTGATTCAGGGTTTGCAGAAAGTATTCCAGATAGTCTCACTAAATTAAGAGAATTTGCCATAGGGCTTTCTTCTTCCAAAGTTACAACGGTATCAGAAAGTCCAGATTTACACATTATTCAAGCTATTAATTCTCTAGATGAAGTAGATAAGATTGCTAACGCTCTTAGTTCAAGATTAAGAGAATGGTATGGATTACACTTTCCAGAATTAGAAAATGTAATTGACAGTATCAACGGATATGCACAAATTGTTCTTGCAGGAAAGCGTGATTCTTTAACAAAAAAAGTTTTTGAAGATGCAGGTTTTCCTGATTCAAAAGTAGAAATGCTTTCTCTAGTGTCTGAAAAGAGCAGAGGCGGAGACATTTCAGAAAAAAATCTAAAAATTGTTCAATCGATGGCCAAACAAATGCTAGAACTTCATGATCTCAGAAAAAATCTTGAAGAACACGTAGAATCAGAGATGGAGATTGTTGCTCCAAATCTTTCAGCAATATTAGGACATGCTGTAGGTGCAAGAATTCTTGGAAGGGCAGGAAGTTTATCAAAATTAGCATCAATGCCTGCAAGTACGATTCAAGTGATTGGAGCAGAAAAGGCTTTGTTTAGATCATTAAAAACAGGAGCTCAACCTCCAAAGCACGGATTGTTATTCCAACATACCATGGTTCATGCTGCTCCAAGATGGCAAAGAGGAAAAATTGCCAGAGCAATTGCCGCAAAAGCAGTGATTGCAGCAAGAGTTGATGTATATGGCGAAGGATTAAACAAAACTCTTCTTGAAAAACTCGATGTAAGAGTTAAAGAAATAGGAACGAAATACGACAATCCACCCGAAAGAGAATCTAGAAGATCTGATCCAAGACAAGAACGAAGAGATTTTGATAGACGAAGTGGTGGTTTCTCAAGAAGAGATGGAGGCTCTAGAAGAAGAGGGGGTGACTCTAGAAGAAGAGAGGATGATTCAAGAAGAAGAGAAGATAGACCATACAAAGAAAGAAGAGATTCTAAACCAAATAAAAATAAAAAGAGAAAGAAGTTTGGAAGAAGATAATCAAGAGTTTTTCTGGATAAAGTCAGAAGGAGAAAAAAAGCTTGCCACTGAAAATTTAGTAGTTGGAAACCAAGTTTACAAAGAAAAACTAATCACAAAAAAGGGTACAGAATACAGATTATGGGATCCATTTAGAAGTAAATTAGCCGCTGCAATAATGAATGGGTTAGAAGAATTTCCATTTAGGAATAAATCCACAGTATTATATCTCGGAGTATCTACCGGAACTACCATTAGCCATATTTCAGATATTGTTGGTCCTAGCGGGATTATTTTTGGTGTAGAACATGCAAGCAGAGTTGCAAGGGATTTTCTAGACAGAGTAGCTACACATAGAAAAAACATCATCCCAATTTTACAAGATGCAAGAAAACCAAAAGAGTATTTTTCAGTTTTTGGTAAAGTGGATATAGTTTATGTAGATATTGCACAGCCTGATCAAACAGAGATAGCAATTGCAAATTGTAAAATGTATCTAAAAGATCGCGGCTTCTTATTTTTAGTAATCAAAACAAGGAGTATTGATGTAACAAAACCCCCAAAACAAATTGTGGAAGAAGAGATACAAAGAATGAAACCAAGTTTTGATATTTTACAAACTCTTGATTTGCATCCTTATGATAAAGACCATGCAATTGTGATAGCACGTTTTCACAATTAGTTTTCTAGAATTATTTTTTGAGTAGGTTTCCAGCTTTTACGCACAAAATTAGGCAGGGTTTTTTCAGATTTATAGTATTTTTTAACAAAATTAATCGTTTTACGATCAGATGGATATCCACTTCCAACATCGTGATTTTTTCTCAATCTTTCAATGGCTCTATCTCTTGTGACTTTGGCCAAAATAGATGCTGCAGATACTACAACATATTTTGAATCAGCATGATGATAGGAACGGATTTTTTTATTATTTGATAGTCTAGAAATCTCCATGCCAAATCTTTTTGGGTTTACATCACATGAATCAACAAAGGACGTATCTGAATCTAATTTGGATATAACTTTGGCCATGTATTTTGCTTCTAGGGAATTTAGACCATGATTTTTTACACTACTATCTATAGACCTTGGAGATATTTTTGTCACATAGTAATCATCTACAAGCGCAATTATTTTTTTGTAAAGTTCTTTTCTCTTAATGGGTGAAAGTTGTTTTGAATCTTTAACTCCAAGTGCAGAAAGTTTACGAATTTTTGTTTTGTCAATTGAGATTCCAGCAATAACAAGCGGGCCTAACATAGAACCTCGTCCAGCATCATCAACACCACATATTTGCACGAATTTGGTCGCAGACTTCAAGTATTAAACCATTATACATGTAATAGATTAAGGACAGTCATTGCAAATCACAAAAGAATTTTTTGAGGAGATTACAGAAGGAAAAACAAAACTTCAGGTTCCTAAAAAATCTCTTACGGATACTGTGCCACCAAAAGAACCAGCATTTTTTAATCCTAAAGCAAAATTGAATAGAGATTTTTCCATCCTTGCATATGGAGCATTTTTAAAAAAATTTGAAGGTCCAAAAATCTTTCTTGAAGGATTATCAGGAATTGGACCAAGAGGATTACGAGTCGCCAATGAATTAGCAGTAGAAAAAGTTGTCATAAATGATCTAAACCCATCTGCCCTAGAGCTGGCAAAATTCTCAGCTAACCTAAATGGATTGAACAACATAGAGTATTCGGAGAAGGAAATTTGCAGATTTTTTAGTAATTATTCCAAAAAGGGGAATCGAGGTTCAATTGTGGATATGGACCCATTTGGCTCACCTGCACAGTTTTTTGATTGTGGTTTGAGGGCAACAATGCATGGAGGTATTTTCTCCTGTACTGCAACTGATTTGCAGGTGTTGAATGGATTATTCCCAAATGCATGTAAAAGAAAATACGGCGGAGTTCCAATAAGAACAGAATACGGAAATGAGATTGCCATCAGATTAATCCTTGGGTGCCTAAGATCCGTTTCAGGAAGATTAGGGTTAGAGATAATTCCACTTTATGTTGAAAGCAATATGCACTATTATCGCACATATGTTAGGGTGTACAATAGACCAGATCAAAATGAAAACCTAGGATACGTCACACATTGTAAAAATTGTGGTCATCGTAAATTAGAAAAAGAAAGAATCGAAATTTGTGAAATTTGTGAATCACAAAACAATGTTGGTGGTCCATTGTGGATTGATAAAATTTTTGACAAAGAATTTGTGGAACAAATGATCTTAAAAATTCCAGAATTAAATGTGGATAAAAAATGTGAAAAGTCTCTTAGAAAATGTCTATCTGAATCACAGATTTCTGGAGTGTACTACACATTAGATGAGATAGCCTCGAAAATGAAAGCATCACCACCAAAACTTGAAAATGCAATTACAAAACTCCAGAGTAATGGATTCATTGCAAGTCCCACATCTTTTAGTCCTACAGGATTTAGAACAGATGCCAACATAAAGGAAATAATAAAAATTTTTTCAGACTAGCCAGTATATCCTAGACAAACATAGTACAATTCACTACTTTGTTTCCTGCTTGCAGGAGGTTTTGTAAGATTGATTCGTGCAAATTTCTTTTTTACAAAATCTCTAAACTCCATAGAGTATTCTCCATCAAATACCTTGAAAACAGCATTTCCTTTATGCATTAAGACTTTGTCCATTATTTTGGTGCAATCATAGTTTAGTGAAATTTGTTTGGCATGATCAATACTCCAATTGCCTGATACATGAGGAGAAAGATCACAAATAACTGCGTTAACTTTGCGCCCAAAATATTCCATTATCTCATCAACTAAAAATTCATCTTCAATGTTTCCACGAATTATGTGAGCTCCTGGAACCTCTTCAACATAAGATAAATCAACACCCATAACTTTCCCCTTGTTTCCTGCTAACTTTACAGCCATTTGCGTCCACCCACCTGGAGCACATCCAAGATCAAGTACATAGAATCCAGGCCCGATAAGCCTGTATGATTGATTTAGTTCTTTTAATTTGTAGGCGGCTCTACTGCGAAATCCTTGTTCATGAGCCAGATTTCTATAGTAATCTCGCCTTGCGTCTTGCAGTCTCATTTGGCCTTCGATGGTTTTTTCGTTTCTGTAATTACCCAATCTTCAATTAGCTGACAGTTCTTTGGACTAATCTCGCCTTCAAGTGAGCACTTCTGTTCTACAGGACACACAAGACAAGGAGAATTTTCAATCGATTGAGTACTGATTGGTGTTTTCTTTAAAATCAGTTTGTAAGTCCAACGACCTTTTTCTAAAAGTTTTTCACGTGTAATGGTTCCCATTCTTTCAAGTTTCAATGAAAGACGAGATCCATCTCTGCTAGTAAGTTTGAGTTTCTTCCAGAGCTCACTTTGGAACATTCCATCTGATTCTTTTTCAGCTAAAATATCACAAACACGTGCAGTTAATCTTTCCATATCGACTTTTTCAATTTGGAAGTTTTCAATTTCATTTTCTGTTAGTTGTTCTTCTAATTCTTCTTCAAGTGTTCTTTCTTCTTCTTTTTTTATTGCCTCTAATTCTTTTTTTGTAAGTTTTTTAGGCTTTGGGGGTTTTTCTTCTTTCTTTGTTGGTTTTTTTGCTTTGGTTGGTTTTTCTTCTTTCTTTGTTGGTTTTTTTGCA
>JACEMX010000118.1 GCA_013867335.1 Candidatus Nitrosomaritimum aestuariumsis | reverse complement strand
CAGTTAATTCTCTATTTTTTAAGTATTGAGATTCAATAAGGGTAGTTTTTTCTTTATCGATTTTTGATATGATTCAAATGGATTTTTTTCTCCACTGCATTTTTTACAAATACATAGTTGAGAGACTTTTTCAATATCACAATTATCTTGAAATTCGCAGTTTTGACATCCTGCGGGACCATTACAAACGGCACATTTGAGTTCCTTTACTTCTGAACATTTTTCATGTTTTACGCCAAGTCCTTTTGCCCATAATCCAATTTCATTTACTTCAATCTTTTCATTACAAACAATACATGTCCCAGGAAATTTCATGGGGATTTTGCGCCAGCTCATTTTATTAACTCCATTTCTTTTTCAAGAATATCTCCAAAAGTTTCTTCTAGATCCAATTTTAATTTCTTATTTTTCATACAAAGTAGAACATATGGTAGACAAATTGTAGCCACTGCACTTGCTGAAAGGTGTAAGTTTTTAGCTAAAATTAATGATAGTGCTTTTATTTTTCTTCCATCCCATCGGATTCTGTTTAATAGTGGCCACGATAAATTGTATTGTGTGTATCTGATTCTATCGTCTTTTTGATAAAGTTCAATCAATATGTCATTTAGATAACGTAATAATCTCCAGTTTTGAGTTTTCATAATTTTTCCATACAAAACATCTGCCCTTGAAATAACTTCCAAATGTTTTCCAAGTGTTTTATTATCTAATTTGCTTGTAATAATACTAGAGTAAAAAGCATCAATCTTTTGTCGGGGTTCAATTTGCATAGAGTACAAAACTCCTCTAGCCTCATCAATGGAGTTTGCTTTAAAGAATGCATTAACGCCGTCTTCAACATTGATACTCTCAAAGGATTTTTCAGTTTGAGGATTAAAACCAGTAACAAGGGATTGTGCCAAATTTATCATAGAGCGAATGTCTCCTCGTGATTTGTCAATGACTTTGATAACTGCTCCCGGACTAAGTTTTGCAGTTTCCTTTGTCAGGATATTTTCAAGATAAATTCTCAAAAGACGTGGAGCGATTGGTCTAAAGGAGATTGTTTTTACAACTTTTTTGATACTTTTCATTTTATCAGAGTCATCAGTGTTTGCAGCCAAAACAATTGGGACTGTTGGTTCTTTTAGAATTTTAATCAGAGCCTCTGCTCCTCCATAGTCACCTCGACCATGAATTCCATCCACTTCATCTACAAATATCATAGGAGAGCCAAGTATCGTAACATTCCCCAAAACTGGTGATAGAATTTCATTTATTCGAGATTTACTTCGAACATCACTTGCGTTAAGTCCAATCATATCATACCCAAATTGTTTTGCTGTAAGGTATGCAATAGTAGTTTTACCAATTCCCGGAGGGCCGATTAAAAGAAGTGGTTTTGTTCCCTTTTTCCATTTTGTAAACCACTCCACTATTGCTGATCTTGATTCCTCGTTTCCGACCATGTCAGAAATATTTTTTGGCCTATGTTTTTCAGACCACATCAATTTTATCACTTTGGAAGTTTGGATTCAAATTCTGACCATTTGTTTGCTTTTTGTAATTTGTTGTACCAAAATTGATTATAATGTTCAACTGTCAAAAATAAAAATTCCAAAAATTCTTTATGTGAAAAATCATCTGGAAGTAGTTCAATTGCAAGACGTGCATCTTTTAGATACAAATTACTTTTTTCTAATGTTATATCAAATCCTTTTTTGACATCCTGGGCTAAAAGAGAATAATAGAGTGGCCAAGAGGGTATTTTTACAAATCCATTTTTTATAGAATCTTCAATTTCATTTCCACATCCAACTCCTTCAGCAGCTTTTGCCATTCCCAAATAGAAAATTTCTCCTAATGGGCGCTGTGCAAGAGCCATGTTCTTACCTGCAGTGCCCATGACAGATCTGTATTTTTTGTAAGAGAGTGTCATTTCTTCTTCAGTAATTTGAGTTGGTTTTGATTTTAATTCCTCATCAAGGTATTGTCCAATTCGAGCATCCTTGAATCCTGATTCAAATTCTTCAAGTACTAAATCTCCCCCTTTTGCTATTTTATCTCGTGCTAATTTCAAAATATAGGGATTCATCAATTTGTAATCATCAAGATAATCTAGGTCTTCATCTTTGTCTACAATTCTATCCATAGGTTCACTCAGATCAATTGCCAAAATGTGTCCTTCAACAATATCTTGTTTTAATTGAGGATTCTTCTCACCTCTATATTCTGCTGCACCATCAAATAGTGCGTTAAAAACAGGAAATGTCATTTTTACAAAATTTGAATTAAGAATTCGAGTAACTCTATCACGTACTACTTCAATGTCTTCAAATTTTGATTTTATTGGATCAATTTGAGATGCGTCAAGAATAATCTCTGTAGAACCTACTTCATCAGCAAAAGCTTGTTGAGTTGAATTTGGAGAGAGATCAGACTTTATTTCACTGTAAAGGCCTTGAGCAAATCTTTCTGCAAAATTTGGGAATTCTTTTTCGGTTTCCTCTTTGTAGTGATTGAAAAGTTTGTATCCCTTTGATTTGAAAAGCCCTTGTTTCATTATTTGTTTTCCAGGTTTTGTGCTCATCAAAGCTTCTTTGCTAACTACTGATTGATCTTTACCGCTCACAAGGGTCAGCTGCCATATTGTTATTTATGCTTTCAATTTATCAAAACATCTTTCACTTAAATTACGAATAAAGAGATTAAGATCAATGGAAGTAATCGATGTTCTTCGTGAAGTTTCAAAAAAAATTTATGAAAACGTAAAAGATTTAGCTGGAACTGAAGACGCTGCAGGTGATTTTGGAAGAGGTGCAGGTGGTGACATTTCACGAAATATAGACATTATTGCAGAAAAAACAGTGTTAGATTATCTAAAAGAAATTAATTTTGAGTGTATAGTTTTGGGAGAAGAATGTGGAAGAGTAGAATTGTCAGAAAACCCCAAAGGGTTTGTCATAATGGATGCAATTGATGGTTCTGCTAATTCTGTAAGGGGCGTTCCCTTCTTTTGCAGTTCACTTGCTTTTGCTACCCACGATAAATTAAGTTCCATAACAGACGGAGTTATTACAAATTTATCTTCAGGAGAAATGTACTGGGCATCTAAGGATAAAGGGGCCTTTTTGGATGAGACAAAAATACAGGTCCACAATAAAGATCCAATTTACAAAATTGTTGGAATTAACACATCCGGAGCTACACCGGAACTAATGAAAAAACTACATCCAATATTCCAACAGCATAATCATACTCGGCACTTTGGAGCCAATGCACTTGAAATGGCAATGTTTGCAAGAGGGTTGATGGATATTTTCATTGATTTACGAAAAAAAATTAGGATTCAAGATATTGCAGCAGGGTATTTGATTGTAAAAGAAGCAGGAGGTATTCTTTTAGATGAAAATTTTGAATCTTTAGATGCTGATCTTAGTTATGAAACAAGAGTTTCTTTTATTGCAGCAGCTAATCAACGAATTTTGAATGATATTTTTTCAGAAATAAAGAAATGATGGCGCCCTCGGCGGGATTTGAACACGCGTCTCAGCCGTGACAGGGCCGAATTCTAGACCGGGCTATACTACAAGGGCACAATTTTTTTTCAACAAAATCCTAGATTAAAAGTTTCTGCAACTGCAAAAAATTTTGTAAAAGACTAAATTATACACTCTAAGCAAAATTCTTTGTGGGTCTATGGCGCAGCCAGGTAGCGCACCGGACTTTTAATCCGGTTGTCGAGGGTCCGAATCCCTCTAGACCCGCTGTTTTTTAGTATATTTTGAAAAATCTCTTCTCATTTTCACTTTATTGATAAAAAATCATGTTTTTCTATCTATTTTATCAAATTAGAAATTTTTTGGTCTAAGGCCTCCAATGCATTAGATAGATCATTTTCACGTTTTGTTGTATTTGTTCTCAAATCATTGATTTTTTTCGTACGGTTCTTTATCATTCTCTTTTGTTCTGAATATCCTGAAGATCCAAAAGATATTCTATCTTGCAAAGACGATATTGTTGTAGTGGTTTTAATTATCTCAGATACAGTGGTTGGATTAACTTTGGTACCTTCTACTGATTTTTTTATTTCAGCTGAGGTTAATTTGTTCAGAGATTTCTTAGAATTATGTGCTTGTTGAACAAGAGAGCCTGCAATTTTATGAGTAGTTCTAAATGGAATTTCTTTGAGTACCAATTTTTCAGCAATGTCTAGGGCAATAAGATAACTAGAGTTTGTAGCTTTTTTCATTTGTTTATCATTGACTTTGATAGTAAGAAGCATTGATTTTAAAATCAATAACGCGCTGATGGATGTTTTTGAGGTGGACCATATTGATGATTTGATTTGTTGCAAGTCTCTTCCATAACCAGTTGATAACCCCTTTATCGTGGAAAGAATTGCAGTAAGATTTCCAATAATCTCTGCAGTCTTTCCTCGAGTTAATTCTAGAATATCAGGATTCTTTTTTTGTGGCATTACACTTGATGGAGAAGTGAATTCATCAGATAATTCAATAAATGAAAATTCAGCAGTAGACCAAAGAACAAAATCTTCTGCAATTTTACTAAGATTTGTCATTAAAATTGCAATTGCTGCAATATATTCTGCAACAAAATCACGTGTACTTGTAGCATCAATGGAGTTTTCTACGATTCCATCAAACCCTAACATCTTTGCTGTACTATGTCTATCAATTGGAATGCTTGTTCCACCAACAGGGCCTGCACCTAAAGGACTTTCATTAACGTGTTTATAGGCATCATATAGACGATCAAAGTCACGAAATAGAGCATCTGCATGTGCCAAAAGATAGTGAGAAAATAATCCTGCCTGAGCTTGTTGTAAATGTGTGTATAATGGCATGATTGTTTTTTGATGATTTTTTGCCAAGGAAACGAGAGCTTCGATGGTATCCAATAAGCAATTACATAAAATGTTGATATCATTTCTTATTTTCATTCTTATGTCTAAAGTGACTTGATCATTTCGAGATCGTGCTGTATGCATTTTCCCTCCACTGGCCATACCAGCTTTTTTTATGACTAGAGACTCGATTAATTCATGAATATCTTCAGCAGATGATGATGAATCTAATTTTTCTTTTTTTAGAGATTCCAGAGCAACAAGAATTTTTTTGGCATCGATTTTGGAAATTATTTTATTTTCTTGAAGCATCAAAACATGGGCTTGACTCCCAAGGATATCAAACAGTGCAATTTCAGAATCATCTTTTATTGAGGACACATATTCCAAAGTAATATCACTCAAATCATTTCCAAGACGTGAACGATACATCATCTAAGGTTCTAGAATGGTTATATATAGCATCGACGCTTTTGCCCACATGAGTCAAGATATCAAACAACTTCGAGTAAAAATCTTCGATGAGTTATCAAAGATTGTAGATCCCGAAATAAACACTACCATTACAGATTTGGAATTGATTGATGAAGTAGATATCAATGAAAGTAATGTAAAAGTTGATTTGCATTTAACAAGCCCATTTTGTCCTGCAGTATTTGGATTCAAAATATGCCAAGACATTCATGATAATCTTTTGAAGGTTGATGGAATTGATGATGTTAAGGTAAATGTTTCAAATCACTTTATGGCAGAACAAATCAATAACCAGGTAAACAATAGTCCTAATCCTAAAAAATTAGGTTAACTCCTAAATCCTAACATATAGCCACGAAGGAATTGAATTCCCATTGCAGGGTCAACTCCTTTTGGACATACCTGACTACATGATCCTGCGAAATGACATCTCCAAATTCCATGTGAATCATCAATAATTTTCAGTCGAGAATCTTTTCCTTTATCTCTGCTATCTGCAACGTATCTGTATGCTTGGGCCAAGGCTTGTGGACCAATGAACGATGAGTCAGTTGCCATGGTTGGGCATGCCGAGTTACATAATCCACATTTGATGCAATTTGCAAATTGAATATAGTTTTCTAACTCTTCAGGAGATTGTAGAAATTCTTTTTCATTTGAGGTAATTTCAGAATCATCCCTAATGAGATATGGTTTTATTTTGTGGTGTGTATCAAACAATCTCTCAAATTTCACGGCAAGATCCCGGATTATTGGAAAATTATTCATTGGCTCTACTGTCACAACATCAGATTCCAATTCGCTAATTTTTGTAAAACAAGCAAGTCGGGGTTTACCATTTATTATCATTCCACATGAACCGCAAGTAGCTTGTCTACAGGAATATCGGACTGCAACTGAATGATCAAAGTGTTTCTTTACGTCAAGTATTGCCTCTAAAACAGTAGTCCATCTCTCGTATTGGAGATTAAATTCCATGAATTGCTTTTTGCTATCATGTTTGGGATTATATCTCGCAATTCGTAAGGTTACTGACTTTGTCGTTTTTCCTTCTGCTACACTAGAAACTTGTGCCATCTATACCATCCCCATGTTTACCATAAATATTGTTCGAGAACCATAGGCAATTAATCCTATCATACCTGCTATACAGCCGTAAGATACTGCCTTTTCATAAGCTCGTCCTTGTTTTAATTCAAGAAGAATTACTCTTAATCCGTTAAACCCATGTATTGACAATAATATCAGAATAATCTCTAGCATTCCAGCATAGGGTAAGAATTGATAGTTTGCAATTACATTTTCATATTCTAAAGATTCTGCAAAGCTCTGTGTTAAACGCATTAGAATATGCACAGCAACAAGTGCCACTGCTGCCAGAGCAGTCCCATAATGAATTTTCATGATAACACTTTCTCTCATTTTATTCACCATACATTACTGCAAGACCGTACAGCATTGCAATTGCTGCTAAAACTATTGCAGAGTATATCCCCATTTTGTGCCTAGAGTTTTGTGATGCTGGAAGATATGGATAATCTGGTCTTGCGGGTCTTCCCACTCCGACACCTCCATGTCCAAGCATTACTCTGATGCCGTTTACTGTGTGAAAAACACACATTCCAATTACAATAGCTAAAACAGCATGTCCTTCATTAGTTTGTGTTAATTCTAAAAATTCAGCCCATCCTACTTCTCCTTTTAGAATAGAGCTTGTTTCATAAATGTGGCCTATAAAATATGCAAGTAATCCCAAACCACTTAATCTCATTAGTATGTAAGCAACTCTTTCAATACCATATCTTCGAGGATTTATCATTCCTCCAATGCCTTCTTTGTTTTCGTCTTTTGGTTCCATCTAGTACTTCCTCTCTACTGGTTGATAATTTGTAATTGTTACGGGATGTGTTTTCATGATAGGTTCGCTTGGATCATAATATGCAAGTGTGTGATGTAAAAAGTTTGCATCATCTCGTTTCGTATAATCGGTTCTTGCATGGGCCCCCCTTGATTCTTTTCTGTTAATTGCTCCTATTAGAACAATTTCTGCAGTTCTAATCATTGAATCGAGTTCCATTACATTTGTAAAATTAGTATTGTATTCCTTTGCACTGTCATCAACATGTTTCCATGTTTGTTGTTTTAGATCACGTATTTTTTTTAGGCCATCAACTAGATCTTTTTCATTTCTGTATACGTATGCTTTTTCATTCATAGTATCAGTAAGTTCTTGTCGAATTTCATATGGATTAGCATCTCCATTTCCTCGAAAAATTCCATCATAGATTCTCTTTTCTTCTAGAGTAACTAAATGATGAGGCCATGGATTTGAATTTGAATTTTTTTCAATGTAATCTACAGCAAGACTGCCAGTAATTTTCCCCCATACAATACATTCAGAGGTAGAATTTGCTCCTAGTCTATTTGAACCGTGAACACTATTACATGCGGCCTCACCTGCAGCCCACACACCTTGTAATTCGGTTGCGCCATCAATGTTAGTGTGAATTCCGCCCATCATATAGTGGCAAACGGGTCTAATGTCTAAGATTTCTTGGGATGGGTCGACGCCAGAAAATTTGATTGATATTTCTCTAATTCCTCCCAATTTTTCTTTAATTTTTTCATCACCTAAATGTCTCAAGTCCAGTTTCATACAGTCTACACCGGTTTCATGTTTGAATCCATTTCCTTCGTTAATTTCTGTAATGATTGCTCTAGACACAATATCACGTGGAGCTAATTCCATTTTTCCAGCTGCATATTTTTTCATGAAACGTTCACCTTTGTTATTTAGAAGATATCCACCTTCGCCTCTTGCACCTTCGGTAATCAAAATACCAGAAGGTAAAATTCCTGTTGGATGAAATTGAACAAACTCCATATCTTTAAGAGCCATTCCAGCTCGATATGCCATATCTAATCCATCAGGAGTAGAAGAAAATGCATATGTTGAAAAGCTATACAATCTTCCTGCACCACCTGTTGCAATTATCAATGCTTTTCCTTTAATTTGGTAAAAATTTCCTGAAGCCATTTCTATGGCAGTTATTCCCATGAACTTGTTGCCATCATGAATAATGGATGTTGCAAACCATTCGTTAAGATATTCAATGTTTTCAAATTTTTGGCAAGTGTCATACAATGTTTGCATTTCAAA
>JACEMX010000001.1 GCA_013867335.1 Candidatus Nitrosomaritimum aestuariumsis | reverse complement strand
ATGAGTGGGGTTCGTCCTTAGAAGGACATATTTTCCCTCTGTTTTCTTTTTATTTTTCATCATTCCCAAAAATTTAGCATATCGGAGTGTTGGATATATCGTGTGTGGGCTTTAAACACAAGAGGTGAAGCCAATGATGGGATCTGAACCCATGACCTTTCGCTTACAAGGCGAATGCTCTAGCCAGGCTGAGCTACATTGGCACGTTGTAAAATGCAAATTTGGATGGTTTAAAATGTTACCAGAGTCTAATTTCTGACCTATCTTGTATTTGGTTTGGACTTTTTTTGCCCAATTTATCAGTGAATTTATAATGTTGCCGCATTTTGAAAAATTTGTAAATGAAATACATCAATCCATTAAAGCTTAAGGTTCTAATGATGATGTTTTTTGGTACTGGGATTTTAGGAATAGTAATTGGCTTAACTGTAGCGCCTAATTTTTCATCTGACTCCTCTTTGCTGATTACATTTATGGGTGTGATAAATTTGTCATTGGGTGGATTTTTCGGATGGATTTTTCTCACCCAGCAACCAAAAGAAGAAGACAAAAGAAAAAGAAAACCCAAAAGAAAATAGATCTAATTGCATTATCTCCACACAAAAATAACCGCGGCAAATCCTAACATTCCGATATAAAGTATAAATAATAAGACTCGTCCATCAAGAACGCTTTGTTAGATCTAGTTGCAAAAAAATTATTTCTCACCAAAGGAAAAGGGGTTCACGAAGACCGTCTGACAAGCTTTGAATTTGCATTAAGGGATGCTGGCATTGCCGGAACCAATCTTGTGTTGATTTCAAGTATTTTTCCACCACATGCTAAATTAATTTCAAGAACAGAAGGACTAAAGGAAATAAAACCAGGACAGATTCTTTTTACAATTTATTCTAAAAACCAAACTAATGAACCACATAGGCTTGTCTCGTCTTCTGTAGGTATTGCCAGACCAAAAGACCCAAACCGCTATGGCTATCTTTCAGAGTATGAGGCCTTTGGACAAAACCAAACACAAGCTGGAGATTATGCTGAAGATATTGCTGCCCAGATGTTGGCCTCCTCCTTAGGAATTCCTTTTGATATTGATAAAAGCTGGGATGAAAAAAGACAACAGTGGACTATTTCAGGACAAATTTACAAAACACAAAACATAACTCAAAGTGCTAAAGGAAACAAAGACGGAAAATGGACCACCGTCTTCTCAGCTGCTGTGCTCTTAGTTTAATTATTTTTTGTAACCCTTAAGAAAAAATATTGCAGCTGCTACTCCTCCGACAATTATTATTGCAAGAATAGCTATGGACTCATCAAAACTAGTTTCAGTGGGCGTTGGAGATGTCTGTTCTCCAATTACAAACATCAAATCATTTGCTTCAATTGATGATTCTTTACCAAAAATATACTTGCCTTGAATTCTTTGACCTTCATCAGGATCAAAAATCCATCCCTCCTCAGTAAGTTGAGTTGGAATTTTCTCTCCATCCATCATTTGGGTAGGTACTGTATTGCCTTTGATGTTTGAAATTGTTGTTGATTCAGGTGACAATATTACAACTTGAAATATTGAATTTAGTGGATAAAAGCCAGATGAAAAATATTCAGAACGATTCAATTCATCAGTGTCTAAAAATTCCAATGGGGATACTTCGGTAAGTCCTTTTCCAGCTTCAGGATAGCTTACTGATAGTTTCAATTGTAATAATGAATTATTTTCAAATGGTATTATAGAAAATGTCATTTTAGAGTTTTCATTAAAAGATAGTTCTTTTGCCGCCAAGTAAAATCCATCAGAATCACGAATTATTTTGGGAATCAAAATTGCAGAAATTTTTTCATACATCGAATCAGTATCCTCCATGGGCATTACGTAGACTGCAGATACTGTACCTCTGCCTGAAACCGCTCCTGATGTTTCAAGGATTCTATTTGTTTCATCATCACTGTGAACATAGACTGAATGAAATTTTGCATCAGTATCAAAGGCCTGATTTATCTCAGAGATGAATTGCTCTGCCACTTCCTTAGTAGAGTCTTGAATTGCAATTATTCCTTTGTCAGAAGGGTCTCTTTGCACATTGATCATTATGCAGGAATCATCTACTACTCCTAAGATGCATTCATTCTGATTGGTCACTATGATTGAAGTTATCCTTTCATGCTCTCTAATTTTTTTTTCCAAGTCTGATGGAACTTTAATTTCTTGAATACTGGTTGTTTGGAGTGTTAGAGAAGCTGTAACCTCTTGTGATCTCCTATCTACTATAACCTGTGCCGTTTCCTGGAATGTTGCCAAACCAATTTCTTGTGAAAAGGCAAAATTTGTTGTAAATGCAAAAATTCCAACTATGGCAAATACCAAAAATATTCTTTTCATAGATTGCTCCTCTTTTGATGAAATTATTAAATTTACTCTAAAGTTACATTTTTTCAATTTTAAATCAAATTCGGGATGAAATAATTTTGGTAATATTGCCATAATGTGTTATCTTCTAGCTAATATTGCATTTTGAGCATTAATTATGATAGTATTGGCATTAATCCCATTTCTTTCTGATGTTTTCCAGGATCCTATTTTCTCTCTTTTCTCAGTTCTAGGTGCATTTGCCATAGGCCTGCTTCAAGGTATTATCTTGGGTAGGGCAATAATGGTTAGATTCCCTCGACTACAAAACAATGTAAAAAAAGTTTCAATTTCCCTGTTTGTGTTATTTTTGGCAAATGCAATTTTGAGTGTTCCTCGTTTTGCATCGCCTGAAAAAATTGATTGGTCATCTCTGTCTCAAGCAACAGGTTCAGGAGAGGTGGCCTCTCTGATTTTTCTAATTTTTGGAATCAATACTGGGTTTTTGGCAGTTTTAGCAATATCTGTGACAATAATGACTTTGGTTTTACTCAAATTAACTCATCTCAGAGGGTACTCTAAGGTATTTGTCATCTTTTTCAGTTTGCTTATATTGCTATTTACTGTTCTTAGCAGATTTACTGATCTTACACCTAGCACATTTGAGGTCTTTTTGTATTTCTTGTACCAGCTTGGACTCACAATAGGGATTCTGGCTGGAACTGTGCGCAAGATAAAGCCAAAAAGACCGGATTTGAAATAATGTTCTCAAAGGTTTAAATCTGCTAATTCTGGAAATTACATTGACATCGAATTCAAACCGTTCGGGGAACAAGCTGGCAGTCCATGCGTTGGACTGTCAGCCCCATTATTATTCTAGTTTAATGATTCTAACTCTTTTACTTGTGTTGCAATATAATCAAAGCCTTCTTGCCAAAACTTGGGGGACCTGATATCTAACCCGTGCTCATCTAAAAGAGTCTCCGGTTTTTGTGAGCCACCTGCTGCTAGGATGCTGATATAGTGTGGTTCAAAATCTTTGCCTTCTTTTTTGTATCTTTGAAACAAAGACAGTGCAAGCAAGTTTCCAAAAGAGTATGCATAGCAGTAAAATGGTGTGTGATAAAAGTGTGGAATGCAACTCCATTCTATGGCAAAATCATCTGACAAAACAACAGAGTTGCCAAACTGTTCTTTTAGATTTTTCAAATATGTTTTTGAAATCTCATCAATTGTAGTTCCATTGCCTATTTGCTCGTGTGCGTCTTTCTCAAAAATTGTGAAAAAGGACTGTCTCATAATTGTGGCATAAAGATCATCAATTTTTTCTGAAAGCATTATCTTTTTTTCGTTATCTGATATTTCGTTTGAAATATTGTCATATAGTAGCAATTCTGAAAAAGTAGATGCTGTTTCTGCAAGGGGGAGTGGGGCATCTTGTACTAGAATGGACCTGTCTTGTGCAGCCTGACTGTGAACTGCATGTCCCAACTCATGGGCCAACGTAAAGACATCTCGCGATTTTCCTGTAAAATTAATCAAAACAAACGGAGTTATTTTTGGAGTTAGGGTACTGCAAAAGGCACCATCTCTTTTCCCTGGTCTTATTGAAGAATCAATATGTTTTTCATCAAAAACCTTTTTTGCATAATTTTCAAGTCTTGGGCTGAATTTACCCAGTGATTCAAAGACTAGTTTTACTGATTTGTCATATGGGTATTTTTTTTCTTTAATTTTTGAAGATGCTGGGGCATACAAATCATATCTTCTAAGTTTTTTCATTTTTAGCATCTTTGCTTTTTGCAAAAAGAATTTTTGAAATACTGGCGAATTTTTCCTACATACTTGTAAGAGGGATTCTATGGTTTTGTCATCTACATCATTTCCAATGTTTCTCATGGATATTGGTGACTTGTATCCTCTAATGTCTACTCCTTCATGCCGCCAATTCAAGACAATGTTTTGATAAATTTCCCCTATGACACCTTTATTTTCTGAATACTTTGTTAGCAATGTTTTGTAAGCATTTTCTCTTGTTTTTGCATTGGTGCTTCTAACAAAATTTGTAAGCTCTTCTCGTGTTAGGGTTTTTGTTTTGGTTCCAATTTTCATTTTGTATTCGTATGCATTAGTTATTTTATCATACAATTTTACCAGAGCTGAGATCCCTGTAACATCAAGGGTGTTGATTATTTTTTCTTCTGGCTCACTAAGTGAATATTTTGCAATGAGCCTTTTGTGGTTGAGGTACTCTGAAAGCTCTCCTGAATCTTTTATCAATCTCTTTGCATTTTTTTCATCAACTTGTGTTTTCCACCACAAGTCAAAAAAGAGAATTTTGTTAGAGATATCTGAGCCAAGTTTTGAAATCGTGGTCAAAAGCGATGTTGCTTCATCAGACTGTGTGTCTGCTGAATATGATAGTGACGCATAGCCTCCAATCATGCTCATTTTTTCAGAAATAGTCTCTATTTCTTCTAAAATCTTCATGAATTTTTTAGAGGACATTTTAGGATCAAGTTGAGATTTGATCTTTTCAAATTTTTGAGATATTGTGTGAATTTCGTTTATTTTCTTTTGAAATTGAGGGCTTTTGGGACTTTTTGCAATTTTTGATAAATCCCATTCTCCAAGTTGATAATCTGGCATTTAATGTGCCTGATTTTTTACTATTAAAAAATGAATTGTATTTACAGAACCTACACCGTTTTCGTTAATTGCGCCACACTATAGCATGATACGAAGGATCTTGCTTAATTCATTCTTTAGGCAACTTTTTTGTGGTTCTTGCTTTTCTTACTTTGGGTTTTTTAGGAGTTGCTGATACTTTTTGTTTCAATCTTTTGAGTTTTTTTGTTTTTTCATCAATTTGATTTTTCATCTTTTTTTGTTTTTCTTTGATTTTTTTTGTCTGTGTTTTCATCTGCAAATCCATCTTTTCTCGCTTTTTCTTTAATTTGTCATATTCTGATTTCTCTTTTTTCAATTGTTTTGAGAATTCTTTTTGCATCTTTAATTTTTCATTTTCATCTTTTGTCTTTTTGACTAGTGTTTTCTTTTCTTTTTCGATTAGGTTGGTTAGTTTTTTACGCTCATTTTGTGTTCTCAAGATTTCTTTTTCTTGGATTTGAATAATTTTTTGCAATTTTAATGACTCTGCAAGCTTTGATTTCTCTAGATTAGTCTGTTTCATGATTTCATCATATTCTTGTTTTATGTCTTGCAAACCATTTTGTTTTTGTTTTATTTCTTCGGCTAATTTTGCTTGTTCTTGCAACCGCAATTTTTGGGATTCTGCCATTTCTGCTAAATTTTGCTGCTCTTGTTCAATCTGTTTTGCTAGCTCTTTTTCTTCTAACTGTGCCTGTGAAAGCTGTTCTTTTCGGGTTTTTAGGTCTTTTTCAATAATTGATTTTTCTTTTTCCATCTTTTTTACTATCTGGGCTCTTTCAACACCAACATTTTCTAATTCTATACGTTGTGATGAAATTTGCTCTGCGAGTTTTGTTTGGGTTGCAATTTTTTCTTGCTCTTCTTTTATCTTTGACTCTAGTGTGGTTCGTTCTTTTGATACTTGTTGTTCGTATTGATGTCTTTTTTGAACCAACTCGTCTAGTTTGGAGCGATGTTTAGAAATTTCTGATGATAATAATTTTTCTTGATTAATCTTTTCTTCCTCTGATGTTATTTTTTGTTTGATTTCTGATAACTCAACTGATTGTTCCTTTTTTATTGGCTTCCATCCCTTTGGCATTACTCCTTGAGATTTGGTAATTTTAGTTGCCTCTTTTTTGATGTTATTTTCTATTCTCTCTGTTTGTTGGTAGGTTGATTTGGTTTCTTTAGTTTTTATTTCATCTTCAATAATCTTTGAATTTAATTTGTCTTCAAGATATTTTTGGTCTGATTGGTAGAGATATTTTCCTCTTGATATGGTATCGTGTATGTGCTTTAATCTCATATGGTCTCCTTGCCCTGAATTTATCAGATCTTGAATCCTGACTAGTATTTTGTTTTCAGGAATTTGTTTTTCTTCTTCTAGGGAAAACTCTGTACCTAATTGAGCTTCTAGGAAAGCTTGATCTGATTTGTACAATTTTTTGTTATTTTTTATTGCCTCTAAAATATGCGCTAATCTACCAGTATCTCCATTACTGGTACTGATTAGGTATTTTATTTCCTCTATTGTTTCTGTTAATGTCATCTGTGGAATTTGTTCCATTTTGATAGACTCTGATTTTTAATAAATATCCCACATCTATAAAAAAACCTTGGAACACTTTGAACCATCAAATTTCTTTTGACCAAAAAATTATTTTCCATTTTTTGTGACTGACAAACCATTTTCGCTATGATTGTCTGGGTGTGGATTTAGTCTAATTTTTGTGCCTAACTTTCAAAAAAAGGTAATATTCTATGATTGTATGTAATCTATGAGATATATAATGAGCTCCCAAGAAACACTAGAGAGATTGTTCACTGAAACTCTAGTAAAAGATGTAATGACTAAAGCCTTGGTATCTGTTGATCCGGCTACTACTCTGAATCAAATCTCAAAGATGATGGCGCAAGGAGGCATGGGTTCCATTTTGGTAAAAAAAGATGGGGTTCCATCTGGGATTATTACTGATAGGGACTTTGCAATCAAAGTTGCAGCAAAAGATGTCTCTTTGGATACTCATGTGGGACAAATAGCTTCGTTTCCATTGCATACAATAAATGCCACTGATTCGATTTTGAATGCTGCAAAAATAATGTCTGAGAAAAAAATCCGAAAACTTGCAGTATCTGATGAGGGAAAAGTAGTTGGAATAATCACTTCTACTGATTTGGTAAATCAGCTAGCAGCCAATGGCTAATCTCTGAATTTTTAATAATACTCTTCATGAATATAGCACCACTTCCAGGATTTGTCTGGAACTGCCTGCATTACTGGGTGCCCTGATTTCTTAAAGTGCTCTGTTGCATGTTGTCCAATCGAAGAATCGCAACACCCAACATGACCGCATGTCAGACACATTCTCAATGCAACTGTTGGAAGGTGCTCCTTTTTGCATTCTTCGCATTCTAATCTTTGTGGTTCTATTTTTTTTTCTTCAGAAAAATGTTCACACGTCATACTGTAATCTTTACCCAAAACAATCTAGTATTTTTTCAGAGTGTCTCTGTATCTTTTTATGGATTCAACTATTACCTCTTTTGCTTCCTTTGATGATTCCCATCCAATTATCTCGACTTTTTTTCCTTCCAAATCTTTGTAGACTTGGAAAAAGTGTGCAATTTCAGAACGATTATGATCCTCTATATTTGAAATGTCTGCTGTGTGGAGGTATCTTGGGTCATTTGTTGCAACACAAATAATCTTCTCATCATTTTCTCCATCATCTTTCATTCTTAGCAATCCAATGGGTCTTGCCTCAATTAAGATGCCTGGATATGTTGGATTTGTGACTAAAACTAGGGCATCAAGCGGGTCGCCGTCTTCAGATAATGTCTGTGGAACTATGCCATAATCTCCTGGGTAGTGAAATGGGGAAAACAACACTCTGTCTAGTTTTATCATGTTATGCTTTTTGTCATACTCGTACTTGTTCATAGAGCCTTTTGGAATCTCTACTACTACATTGATAATCTCGGGAATGTCTATTCCTGTCTCAATGTCATGCCAAAAGTTCTTGCTCATTTTCTTGTTGCTAGATTTGTCATATCATTATATGAATTGTGACTTGATTTTCTTTGATTTTTGAAAAAATTGGATAAAGTGTTTTATTGCTTTTTGCTGTGGTCTAGTATGGCAAAAATTGCAGTAATTGTGGGCTCTGTAAGATCTGACAGACAAGGAATCAAAGTTGCAAATTGGATTGTAAAAAAACTCAAAGAAAGAAACCATGATGTTTTTTTGGTTGATCCAGCAAAATTGCAATTACCACTTTTGGATAAAATGTACAAAGAAATTGAATCACCTCCTGAGAATTTAAAAAAACTTTACACTGCAATATCAGAATCTGATGGCTACATTCCAGTAACTCCTGAGTATAATCACAGCACCTCTGGTGCAATGAAGAATACTTTGGATTATTTACTGGAAGAATATTTTTTCAAACCGTCTGCAATTGTATCATACTCTGCAGGGCCGTTTGGTGGAGTTCTTGCTGGAAATCATCTAAGACAAGTGCTAGCTGAGATGGGTTCTCCTGCAATTCCGTCCCAGTTACCAATATCAAAAGTGCAAGATGTGTTTGGGGAACAAGGGGAATTACTTGATGAAAATTACGACAGAAGAGCAAAGAGATTCCTTGATGAATTTGAGTGGTATGTTGATGCCTTTTTAGAACAAAGAAAGAAGGGAACTCCCTACTAGATTGTAGGGTTGGTGTTTGGAATAACTTTGAAAATGTTCACAGTATAATCCCCTTGAAAGATGTTAATTGCCTCGCCAGTGTTTGCATCAATATTTCTTACGCGAAACTTGTACTCAAAGGAGCCGT
>JACEMX010000125.1 GCA_013867335.1 Candidatus Nitrosomaritimum aestuariumsis | reverse complement strand
TTTGTTACACACAATGTTGCAGAAGCTGCTGTACTTGGAACCAAAGTTGCAGTGTTTAGCAACAGGCCTTCTAAAATTAAAAAACTATTTCCAAATGACTTTAAGAGACCAAGAGTCGCAGAAGATGAAAATCTCTTAGGTTTTCAGCAAGAGATTCTGGCAGAGCTTAGACCAGAGGTAAAAAAGGCAAAGTGATCTTATGAAAAAAAATATTCTTGCAAAAAAAATCGCTTTTTACATTATACTTGTTCTAGTCTGGCAGGCAATATCAATGTCTGATATTTGGCCAAACAATATTTTTCCATCACCATATGAAGTTGCAGAAGACTTGGTGTATACTGGAGCTGACGGTAGTTTGTTTTACGGAATTGGAACAAGCATAATGAGATTAGCTGTTGGTCTTGCAATTGCAATTGCAGGTGGTGTAGTACTTGGAATCTTTATGGCAAGAGTGGAAACTGTAAACCAAACAATTGGTTCTTTGGTTTTGGGATTGCAATCAATCCCATCTATTGCATGGGTTCCATTAGCAATTCTTTGGTTTGGATTAACTGATGGTGGAATTATTTTTGTCACTGCAATAGGTGCGATCTTTGCAGTTACCATTAACACATACACTGGTGTCAAAAACATTGATCCTC
>JACEMX010000098.1 GCA_013867335.1 Candidatus Nitrosomaritimum aestuariumsis | reverse complement strand
CAATTAGAATCCCCAGAACCAGAACCACAATTAGAATCCCCAGAACCAGAACCACAATTAGAATCCCCAGAACCAGAACCACAATTAGAATCCCCAGAACCAGAGGTCAAACCTGAATCTACTCAAGAAGGAAAAAGTGAATCTAGTCAAGAACCTCGTAATGTTATTTACATTGGTACAAAACCTATCATGTCTTATGTTGCCGCTACTCTCACACAACTTTCAACTCTTCCTGTAGTTACGATTAAAGCAAGAGGCAAAAGAATTACTCAGGCAGTGGATGTATCACAGATGATTGTAAAACGAATGGATACAGTTGGTTACGAAATCAGCGATGTGAGAATTTCTTCTGATTCCCTTACTTCCCAAGATGGGAAAAAACGAAATGTTTCTACAATAGAGCTTGACATTACTAAAAAATAAAAAAACCAAATATCTTATTTTGATTGGTTTAGGAATTTTCTTTTTTGGATTATTTCTAATTACTTCTGGAGATTCTTGTGGGATAAGGCATATTGCAATAATCAATGATTTAAAAAATTACGAAAAATCACTCGATCCAGAATTTTGCGAAGAATTAATAGAAAAAATTGATTCCTTTAACATGCAGTGTTTGCCTTATGTAGAAATTTTAGATTGTGGATAATTTTGATTCTCATCTATACATAGTATCTTTAAGGTGTCTTGACTCTTCCACATCTTTTTTGATAGTACGTTCAATTTTTTCTGCCTTTTTTTGCAAATCTGGAATATCACAAGAAGCTCCTGGAATCAACTGTGACATTATCATGCAAAGTCTTGCACTTGATCGAAAATCTGGACTGGTTCCATCAGATGGAAAAAGAATTACAATCACATCTTGATTTGATAGATTGCCTTCATTTAGAAGAATTCCTGGAATTCCCGGAACAGTGCCATGCCTGAGATTTTTGATTCCTGCTTCTTTGATTTTTTTTGTGGCATTTTTGGTACTTCCTACAGCCATAATTTCGCCCTCGTTTTCATCTGCTTTTACTGGCACACTACTCACAATCAAAGATATTTTTTGTCCCTGTGCCCATTCTAGCATTTTTTTAGCAATCTGACGATGAAGGGATTCTTCTAATGCAAGATGAGATAAAAATGCTGCAACCTTTAATTCATCATTTACAAAAATTCTTGTTGGAAAATTTGGCTTTCCCTCTTTTATCAGACTAATTGGGGGAAAAACGTCTGAATCAACCACTCCTGCTAATTTGAACTGTGATGTATGTATCATTGATTCAGTAGCAATGACACTGCTAAATCCTAAAGAAGGAAACCCGTCAATTAGATAACCTCCTTCTAATTCAAATTTTCTTAATTCCTTGATCGTTAAATCGGGAAGCATCACTTCAATTTTTCTTGTATTGCATAATAGTTTTTATGAAAATCAAGAATTTTTTTTCAATTTTGAAACAAGTGCTGCATAAATGAACGGTAAAATTGTTGTAGCTTCTGCATGCAACGTGCATTGTCTTGCCTTTTGGGTGACTTTTCCCCAAGAAATTGCTTCTCTGACCAAAGCTCCACTCAAACTTCCATCAAATTCTTGAGCTGTAGTTATGTAAAATGCATAGTCTAATCCTTCTCTGTATTGATTCCACCATAAAGTGTGGTGTTTGGATATTCCTCCTCCTATCATAAAGGATCCTGATTTTTCAGCTTTGAAAATTAATCCTGATAAAAGATTTGCATCTTCTATCAAATTCAATTTAAAATCACTGTGCTTTTGAGAAAACATCCAGATTTGACTGCCTACTGCACCATCCATTATTCCTGGAACTACTACATCTACATTGTTTTTGGCGGCCCAATAAAGGAAGGAATCTTCTCCCAAATGTTTTCCAATCATCTTACAAATTGCAGCTGATGACATTTCTCTTACTCCTTCCTGATATTCTTCTTCTAAAAATTCCTGCATTTTCTCTTCAATTAAGGGACCATAACTATCCAATGGTACAAGGACGTTGCCTAATCTGTGGATGTTTTGGTCTGCCAGTTCTGCATCATCCATAGTAAAAGATCCTTCTTTATAGTGTGAAAAATGACGAGCAATATCGTGGTCTAGTGCTCCACAAGTGGTTAATGCGACATTAAACCAGTTATTTTTTATCATGTCTTTTATGATTCCTCTCAACCCCGTAGAAACAACTGCTCCAACAAATGAAACAAACCTCAAACATTTTTCATCGCTAATCATATCTGATAAAATTTCTAAACCGTCTGAAAGATTTACTGCCTCAAATCCTCCTGATTTCGAAAGTTCATTGAAAATATCTTCAATGCTTGTTTGTGAATTAATCTCTACATCTTTTACAGGACGACCTGGTTCAATCATGGTATGAATTTTGATGCCAAGTATAAAATTCTGCCTTAAAAGATAATTATTCTTTTTAAGAAAACTTTAAACCCGCCAAATAACACCAAATTTCGAATGGGAGACAGAATTAAAGTCGGCTTGGTCGGAATAGGAAACTGTTTTTCTGGTTTAATTCAAGGCATAGAGTATTATCGACAAAATCCCTCCCAAGAAATTACTGGAATAATTCATGATAATTTAGCAGGTTATACCATACATGATGTTGATTTTGTATGTGGTTTTGATGTAGGAGAAAATAAAATTGGAAAACCAATCAATGAGGCAATTTACGAATATCCAAACATGGTGGATTGGATTCCAAAGGATTCTATGCCGAAGTCTGATGCAAAAGTGTATGAGAGTCCTGCCTTAGATGGTGTTGGCCTTTGGGTAGAAAACAGAATTAAGCCAATTAAGAGCAACAAAACAAATGAACAGTTAGCCGAAGAAATCAAAAAAACTATCAAAGAAACCGGGACTGAAATTATTGTATCCTATTTGCCTGTCGGCTCAGACAAAGTAACTGAATTCTGGGCTCAAATCTGTCTTGATACTAATACCGCATTTGTAAACTGTATTCCTTCTTTCATTGCATCTGATGAGACTTGGGCAAAAAAATTCCAAGAAAAAAATATTCCAGTTATTGGTGATGATATTAAAGGCCAGGTGGGCGCAACAATTGTTCACCGAACTCTGGCTAAACTTTGTAGTGATCGTGGAACCAAAATAGAGAAGACCTATCAAATCAATGTCGGCGGTAATACTGATTTTCTAAATATGAAAGAGCAAGACAGGTTAGTATCCAAAAAAATATCAAAAACTGAAAGTGTTCAAAGTCAACTTTCTACTCGACTAGATGATGATCAAATTTATGTCGGTCCATCTGATTTCATTCCATTTTTAGGAAATACCAAACTCATGTTCATGAGAATAGAGGGAAGACAATGGGCAAACATCCCTTACAACATGGAAGTACGTCTTGAAGTAGATGACAAAGCTAATTCTGCAGGAATTGTTATAGATGCTATTAGATTGGCCAAAATTGCACTTGACAGAGGTGTAGGTGGTCCAATTAAACCAGCAAGTGCATACTTGATGAAGCATCCAATTGAACAAATGGCAGATGTAAAAGCAAAGGCCGACTGTGAAAGTTTTGTGGCCGGAAAATAATAACTAGCTAAACTTTTTAGAATCTGAGAATCTTATTTTTCTTGTTTTTTTAAATTTTCTTAAATCAAAACTTTTGATTGCAAAATCTTCCTCCTGAATTTTGGTGATCTTTGGAATTACTACCTTGTTTTTTTCATTCAGGTCTATTATCATACTATTTCCACCATATTTTCGATTAAGCACGTTGGCAGCCAAAATCGGCACTCTATTTTCCAGAGATCTTGCGAGCACATATGTCTCCCATGGTATTATCCCTCTTCTTACAATTCTACTGGGAGAAAATAGTATCTGTGCTCCTTTTTTCACAAAAGTCTCCGAAACCTTTGGAAAAACCATATCATAGCAAATTATTACTCCAAATTTACAAGATGTCTTGAAAATTTTGGCCTCTATACCAGGCGTAACTGATTTTTTCTCATAATCAAAAGGGTGGATTTTTTCTTGTTGCCCTATAATGTCTCCCTTGGGGCCAATTATGGGTGAGGCGATGAGTAGGTCTTTCCCATTTTTTTTATAAAAAGCCCCTGGAATGATGGTCATTTGATATTTTTTTGCAATTTCTTTAAAATCTTTGAATTCAAAATCAAAGTCAAAAATCTCATTATTTTTTAGCCATTGCTCAGGTAGGCATACTATACTGGCTTTTTTCTTTCCAATCTTTTCTAGTATTTTTGATACTTTGGAGATCCCCTCCTTGTTTGTTGAATAGGTTCGTGTTTGAATTAATCCAACTTTGAGCATGATATCACTAATTTTACTGAATAATTATAGGTAGTCTAATGTTCCTAGTTTTGTCTACCCTTACATTTGCTTGATTTTGAATTAACCTTGACTCTGCATTAAATGAACAAAAATTCAAGCTCTTACAATCTATTGATGCGCATGTACCCTTACGAAAAAAATGATAGTAAAACAAGAAAAATTACTCAATTATGTCAATTAAACTTGTTAATCATCGATTATCCGACCAATGGGGAAATTCTGTCTATTGGTACATGTAAAAAAAGTAGAGATCTTTGGTTTCAAATCATTTGGATTCAAAAATACTACTGTACAATTTGAACCTGGATTGATCTCTATTTCTGGACCAAACGGTTCAGGAAAAAGTAACATTCTTGACGCAATAATTTTTGCGATGGGTGAAAACAAACCCAAAGTTATGAGAGTTGATAAGCTAAGATCATTAATTCATGATATTGAAGGTGCACGACGCGGCCCAAAGATGGCAAGATCAAGTGTACATTTTGATAATTCGGATAGAAAAATACCTGTTGATTCAGATACTGTAGAAATCACAAGAGAGCTGGATGATAAAGGTGAGAATACATACTATCTCAATAAAAAGAAAACAAATCGAAGCCATGTTTTGGATCTACTGGATGTGGCAAATGCTGGACTGGGCCAACTCAATGCAGTTCAACAAGGAACCGTAACTAGAATATCTGAATTTACATCTGAGGAAAAAAGAAAAACAATTGAAGATTTAGTTGGCCTCTCATACTTTGATGATAAAAAATTAGAATCTCTCAAACAATTGGATGATGCTGATAGACGACTTGAAATAGCTCTCGCAAAAATGGGCGAGATTAAGAAGAGAATCGATGAATTAGAAGAAGAACGTAATCAAAAACTCCGCAGTGATTTTCTGCAAAGGGAGCTAAACAGGTACAATGCAATTAACGCTGCTAATAAAATGAAAGTGGTTTTAAGTCAAAAAACCGCCAAAGAATCCTCCATACATGAAATTACTTCAAAAATCAAAGGATTTGACGAGGAAAGGGCAGTTCTTACAAAGGAAATTGAGGAACTTGAGACAGAAAAATCAAAACTAATGCATGAGGCAGATGTCTACAATCAAGCCAAGGCCTCCATTGATTCAGAGCTAAGTGATGCCATGCAACAATACGAAGTATTCAACAGCGGAATTGTTGCATCAAATAAAAGAATAGAACAAATCGATTTGAGAATTCCGGAAATTAACAATGAACTTGATGCCGTTTCTGAATCACGAAATGGCATCGAATCCAAATTAACACAAATTAAAGAATCTATTTCTGAAACTAATCAAAAAGTCAAGAAAGTAAATGATGATATGCAGGAAATTGATTCAGTTAGAGATAAAGTTCTGGAAGAACAATCTCAAGTGTCTGCAAAAAAACTGGAAATTGACAACAAAATAAAAAAATTAACTGATCAACTTAACACTGCAAAAATTAAACTATCGTCGACTATCAACGAAAAAGAAGAAAACGAGATTAAAATTAATTCAAACAATGCAAAATTTTTGGATATTGAAAGCGACATCACAAAATTAACTGGTTATGAAAAAAGATTAGAATCTATGTTAAACAATCATAATGCTACAATCACTGAATTGCAAACAAGAATATCTAAGCTTAATTCAAAAAAGTCTAAAATACAAAAAGATACTGAAGAACTGAATTTAATTCTAGAAAAATCCAGTAAAGCTGCACATCAATATGAAACAAAAATTAAAACTGTAAAAGGAATAATGCATGAGGATTATACCGTTGCCAAATTAAAAGAAGACGCAGATAAACTTGGAATTGAGGGATTAGTTTATGAAATGATTTCCTGGGATAACAAATACGAAAGATCAGTCCTTGCAGCTAGCTCTGATTGGATTAAGGCTATTGTTGTAAATGATTTTGCAACTATGTTGGGAATTGCAGAGGCCGCACGTTCTCAAAATCTGCCTAAATTGAAAATCATACCCCTTGATGCAATACCCAATTTCAAATTGAAATTACCTAAAGACCAGGATGTAATTGGAGTTTTATCAGATTTTGTTAAATGCAAAGAAGAATACTCTGCCCTCAAAACATTCCTATTTGGAAATGTAGTTTTAGCAAATTCCCAAGAATCTGCCTACAAAATCTCCCAATTAGGCTACAAATCAGTCACTCTTGATGGGGAATTTTTTGAGGCAAAGGGGGGTGGAGTGGTAATTGATATCAACTCAAAAATCTCAAAACTAACTAAAATTATATCGCTTAGTTCTTCTATTGATGGATTACTTCAATCCATCAGTCTTTTGAAAAAATACATTCTTAAGAAAAAATACACGTTAGAAAAAATCGATAAATCTATTCAAAATTATTCTGGCCGATTGTCTATTTCTGAAAAGTCTTCTGTATCTACAGATGAGAATTATTCGAATCTAAAATCTAGAATCTTATCTGCAAATAAAATGAAAGAACAGTTAACAGAACGAATTGCTGAACTCAAATCAAAAAATAAATCGTTAACTGCAGAGTTATCAACTCAAGAATCTCATGTGGATTCATTAATTGAAAGAATTTCAATGGTTGAAGAAAATTATGCAAGTGGAGAACAAACACGCATATCAAATGAATTGACAAAAATAAATCAAAGAAAATCTGAAATTGAAAAACTACATACTACTATTATGAATGAATTCAGAGACAAGAATTCTCAACTTGCTAACATTGAAGCAGAAGAAAATAGGTCTAAATCACAATCAAAAAGTCTTCAAGAAGAAAAACAATCTTTAATTTCACAAAAAGAAGAACTGGAAATTAAAATTAAAGATTTAGGTAAAGAAAAAGAAATCAAACAACAAGCACTAGAAAAATTAAGAGAAAAAGAACAGGAACTTATTTCTACATCTGGTAGTTCTATTGGCCAAATTAAAGAGTATGATGATAAACTAAAAATCCTTACAGAAAAAAATCAACATCTCACAAAGGAGGTTAATTCTCTTGAAAGGCAATCTGATTCAATTAATCGAGATTTGCGAGACCTTAATGAGACAGAAACAAAACTCCATGGTCTTCTTGAGGCATTTGGTTTTGATTCGAACATGGAAACATTTGATGTTGAGCCCATAGTACAGGGATTAAATGCAGAATTAGGTACTCTAAATGCACTTAATGCAAAGGCTCCTGAAACCTATTTGGAAGTCTCATATGGATACCGTTCTATGTCTTCTAGAAAGAATTCACTTGAAGAAGAACGTAATTCAATCGTTAAATTCATCGAAGGAATTGAAAAAGACAAGAGGCAAACATTCTTAGACGCATTTGACTTGGTGGATAAAGAAATTCGTTTAATTTTCAGTAAAATGACTGGGGGAAATGCATGGCTTGAATTACAAAATGAGGATGATATATTCAATTCAGGCATCTCATACCTGATTCAATTTAAAAACAAACCAAAAAGAGAATCGACATCTATCAGTGGAGGAGAAAAAACACTTGCAGCTATTGTATTTGTGCTTGCTTTACAAAAACTAAAACCCTCTCCATTTTACTTGTTTGATGAAGTAGATGCACACCTTGATGCTCCTAATGCTGAAAAACTTTCAAATATTTTAGAAGAAAGATCAAAAGAAAGTCAATTCATCATGGTCTCCTTGAAGGACTCTGTTGTAAACAAGGCAAAACTAATCTACGGTGTTTATCCAAAAAATGGTGTTTCACAAGTAATCACTTACAAAGACAAAAGAATGCCTTCTGTAAAAACTTCTTAATCTAATTCAACGTAGCATGCAAAAGAATGCTTTTCATCTATTGTTTTAAGATCTGGTTCAACTTTACATTTATCCATAACATAGGGACAGCGAGGTTGAAATTTACATCCCTCATCAATGGTTCCATCTGAATCTTTAATTCGAATTTTTTTTATTCGATTAAGATTCTCTGGATCAGGTTCAGAAATGGCATCAATTAAGGCCTGTGTATATGGATGTCTTGGTTTTAGTAAAACATCATCAATCAAGCCCATTTCTACAATTTTTCCAAGGTACAAAATCCCTATTCTTTGTCCGAAATATCTGGCAGTAGCCAAGTCATGTGTTATGTAAATAAATGAGATTTCATATTTTTTCTGTAATTCGTGCATAAGTTCTAACATTTCTGCACGGATAGATACATCCAGCATTGATACGGGTTCATCGGCTAAAATTATCTTTGGTTTAATAGAAAGAGCTCTTGCTAAAACTACTCGCTGTCTTTGGCCTCCAGAAAGCATATGGGGATATTTTTTCATAATGTCTTCTGCAGGCTCTAACTTCACTTCTTGGAGTACTTCGATCACTCTTTTTTTACGCATTTCGTTATTTCCAATTTTATGAATTTCAAGAGGTTCTGAAACAATATCTGCAATTTTCATTCGAGGGTTTATCGAGTCATATGGATCTTGGTGAATCATTTGACAATTCATACGAATCTTTTCTAAGCTTTTTTGATCATTTTGTATTTCTTGACCATCGAAAATAATTTTACCTGAATCTGCTTCTATTGACTTTAAAATTAATTTTGCAATCGTAGATTTACCTGATCCAGATTCGCCTGCTAGAACGAAAACCTCTCCTTTTTCTACTGAGAAAGAAATATCATCAGTTGCTTTTACCATGGATGTTTTGGAGCTAAACAAATTTTTTTGAACAAAATATTTTTTCAAATGCTCAATTTTTAAAATTTCATTCAATGTTTATTCTAAAAACAGGAAGTATATCAAGAAATAGCAAACAAAACA
>JACEMX010000042.1 GCA_013867335.1 Candidatus Nitrosomaritimum aestuariumsis | reverse complement strand
ATAAGACAGCAATGGTTAAATATTATAATTAAATGTCGCAGGAGTTATGAAAATGGTTGAAAGTGGAAATCAAAAAGACAGATGCCCAAGATGTGGAAAGGGGACGCTGGTAACAGATGCCAACACAGGAGAAAATTTCTGTGGAAAGTGTGGTTTTGTAATTACTGAAAAAGTAGATGAATCAGGACCAGAATGGAGATCATTTTCTAACGAAGGAGAAAACAAGAGCAGGGCAGGAGTTCCAACATCATTAGCTATGCATGATATGGGATTAGCCACAGTAATCAATCCTCAAAATAGAGATGCAACAGGCAAACCACTTACTGCTGCAATGAAAAGTACAATTGAGAGATTAAGAACTTGGGATAGCAGAAGTCAAGTACACGAGCCGGTTGATAGAAACTTTAGACAAGCATTTAGTGAATTAGACAGATTAAAAGACAAACTAGCAGTAGGAGACTCTGTTATTGAAAAAGCAGCTTACATTTATCGAAAGGCCTTAGAGAAAGGACTGGTTAGAGGAAGATCAATTTCAGCATTAATTGCATCTGCACTTTATGCAGCTTGCAGAGATACCGAAACACCTCGAACACTAAAAGACATTGGACAGTCAAGTAATATCAAAAGAAAAGACATTGCTAGATGTTATCGTTTATTGTTAAGAGAACTGGAATTAAAAATGCCAGTAGTAGACCCTGTAAAATGTATTGCCAGGATTGCAAGTAAAGCAGGACTGTCTGAAAAGACAAAAAGAAAAGCAACTAAGATTTTGCAGACTGCTGAAGAACTAAAAATTTCAGCAGGAAAAGATCCTATGGGATTAGCTGCTGCAGCATTATATGTTGCATGTGTGACAAATGGTGAAAACAAGACACAGAGAGATGTTGCAGAAGCCGCTGGAGTAACTGAAGTGACTATACGAAATAGATACAAGGGACTAAAAGTCGCCTTAAATCTCTAGAGCAGGTTTCTTTTTAGAAGTATAATAACTCAATAGCAAAATACACACTGATAAAACTCCAGATATCAAAAATATGATTTCCATGGTATGGACTAATGAGTGTGAAAAGGCTTCTTCTAGAGATATCAAACTTACCTGAGAAATGAAATTAACATAGGAAAATACAAAGTAATTTGTTGCCCAGTGTACAAGAATGGCAGAAACTAGTCCAAATCTAAAATAGAGCCATCCTAAAATTATTCCACTAGCTGTCGCTTGAGCAAATTTTCCGTTACTCCAGGGCTCCCCAGATATTATATGAGACAAACCAAAAAATGCAGCCACAACAACAATCAAAATTATTGCCCGTCTTGAATTATAGATATGCAAGTTGTCAGAAGGTGCCCACAAAGATCTGAAAAAGTGCTTTACAGATGATTTGTGTGAATAAATGGCAAACAAAGGCAGTCCAATTAATAAAACTCTGAAGCCAATTTCCTCAGTTATTGGTGCTAGAGTGACATAAAAAAACTGAATCAGATTATTTTCAGCAGGTGGAGGGACAGTGGACACTCCAAAGCTTTCTTGAACAAAGTTGATTATTGCTGAAACTAAAATTAAAATTGAAAACCATTTAGTTACAGCAACCAAATAGTTTGATTTTGTTTTTAGCTTGCCATGAGACAAAAGAGAAGACATTGTTTTAAGAAATCCATCTTTTGGTCCAAGTAGTGCGACTGTAAACAAAATGACATAAACCAGCCAAAGAAAAATAAAAGCATCTCCAATTTCAATATCAATTGGAATGGATATTCCAATTCCTGCCACGAATAGTTCAAATTGATTTAAAGGTAATTCAAAATTAATATCATCTCCAAGTTCAGTATGAAACATTACAAAAGTACCTAAAGGAAAAGACAAAATCATCATTCCAAAGATTACTGAAAGTAACGCAGAGTGAGGGATTCCAATTGCTTGGAGAATTTTATTGGAGTTTTCCAATTTTCTAATGGAGTTCTATGCTGGCCTCTGGAAAACCAAGACCTATCAAAGTTTCCTTTATTGTATCACGATGATCACCTTGTAAAAAGATGTAACCTTCTTTGGCAGTTCCACCGCAGGCGTATTTGTTTTTTAATTCCTTGGCAACATTTTCTAGATTGTTTAATTTTGAATCGAGTCCTTCAATCATTGTGCCTTTTTTCTTAAATCTTCTAGTTTCTAATCTAATAATGATTTTGGTACTGTCTTTTGCTAATTCGCCACAAGCACACAGATCTTCAGGAAGGCCACAGATATTACAAATTACTGCCATTCGTTCGAAAAATCTTTCTTTAACGCACTATTAAGCCTTATTAGAAAATTTGTCAGGTATCAATAACGAGATTTTTTAAACAGACAGTTTAATGAAATTTGTGTCAGAGGATCTAACTAAACGAGCAGTAGAGATGTTGCTGCAAGGAGCAACTTTGTTAGGAGAACCATGTCCATATTGCTCAGGTGTCAGAGTAATGAAAGAAGGTCAAGCACTATGTGTTACTTGTGGGAGAGAGCCAGAAAAACGAAATATCCCACAACAAAATAACTCAGAGCAAAAATCCAGCCTTTTAGAAACATTAGAGAAAAAACTGGAGGTTTTATCAAAGGAATTGGAGCACGAATCAGATCATCAAAAGCAACAGGCCATACTAAAATCGATCAATTCACTCATCGAGGCTATAGATAAAATCAAAAAATAACAATAAAGTTTTTATGTCAAAATCAGGGTCTTGAGAATTAACCATGAGCAGCAGTAGCAAAAAATCCGCACCACTTCCAGCATCAAGTGGAGGTCTAATGAGATTCTTTGAGGATGAGACTAAAGGATTCAAAATTGACCCAAAAATTGTTGTAAGTATCCCAATTAGCTTAATTGTCGTGTCATGGACAATAGAATTATTCCTAGCTCCGTGATCACATAATGGAAAAATCTGCAGACGGTGTTTCAAATATTCACAATAGATTTTCTCTAACACTAATCAATCCCTCATCACATTATTTCTCTCTTGTAGTATCCCTTATTGTCGGCGCAGTAATTACTGCCATTACCTATATTTTGTATTTGGACTCGCAGGAATTTTGGTTAAGAATTCCAGCAGTAGTTGCGACCTTAGGAGCTACACAGTTGATTGATTCCAGACTTACAAAAAGAAAAGAATACTCCAAGTCTTTGCATGCGTCATTATTTGGAAATTTAATTTGGTTGCTAACCGTAGTGATGGGAGTAGCTGCAAGTGTTGTTTTATCAAAAGAGATGTCACTATTTTTCATAGCCTTTGGAATGTTTCTTTTTGCAAGTTTTAGAATAGGTATTTTCACTACGACTCTAGGAGCAAGTATCAAAAAAGGTTGGGCAATCTGCTTTTTACAACCACTTGCAATGTTTCTAGTACTCATTCCACAAGAGAAATGGATTCCAATGTTAACAGATCCTATGACGTTAGGATACGGAATTTCATTTTTAATCATCGCAAGTGTTTGGTCCATACTGACGGATAGGGCAGGAAGACCAGAGATGGAAAGTACACATAAAACAATTCAAGCATATTTGGCATCACAAAAAAATGATTTTTCTGAAGCTGAAGAAATAATGGAGCAGCGCTCAAATAAAACCAAAGTTTCCACAACACAAATTCGACTACATTCCCCAAAACAAAACACAGATTTCAGGATGGTTTTACCTGAGATTCACCCAGGGCCATACCATCCAGTAGGAGGAAGCAACATACCATATCTAATTTACAAAAACCTCGATTCGTCAGCCATGGTAATGCACAGTATTTCTGATCATTCCCTTAACCTACCATCTAGAAACGAAGTGGAGAATTATCTTAAGAACCTAGATAATTGTGTTACAAAGGAAGAGGGACTAACATGTACAGAACCAGTAACCGTTCAAATCAATAAAGCAAGAGTAATTGGATTATTATTTGGCAAAAATCCTTTGTTATTTTTGTCATTATCTCCACATGGTATGGAAGACATTCCAAGCTATATGAAAAAAGATATTGAGCAATATGCAAAGAATAGAAATTATTCAAAGCCATTAATTGTTGACACCCACAACGCTATGGGAAAAGAAATTTCAAGAGAAGATGGTGAAAATATGTCAAAGGCTGCAAAATCTTGTCTCGACACATTGATTAGGAAAGACAGCTATCCAATAGAATTTGGCTATGCAAATTCTGATGATATGGATGTATGGACAGAAGATTTGGGCATGGGAGGTTTAGGAATCATGTGTCTTAAGATCAAAGATAAAAAATACTTTCTAGGATGGGCCGATGCAAACAACATGGAAAATGGAGTCCGAGAAAAAATTGTTCAAAATTTTGCAGATAAGAACTATGATCTTTTAGAAATTTGCACTTCGGATACTCATTTTGCCAGAGTAAAAGCACGAAACAAAAATGGATATTATCATCTAGGGTTGATTACAGGTGCAGATAAGCTTTCCAAATGGTTTTTGGAGATTGCCAAAAAATCTGAAACCAACATAGGAGAAGGAAAATACGAAATTCTTGAAAACCAAACCGAAGTAAAAATAATGGGTGAGGGAATTTATGAGGATTATTCCAAAGCCCTGGATAACTCACTTAAGATAACAAAGGGATTCATGATTGGATGTGTTGCTTTGTTTTTGACTAGTTTGTTTCTATAGTTTTCATATCTTCTAGATTTCCATAAAATTCATCTATGAAAGAAGAGAATTGAAAAATTGGCACTATAGGAACACGGTCAATAAAATCAATTTTGTCTTGATATAGAGTAACAATTACGGGTACGGCTATTGCCCCAGGAGTTTTAGAGATATAGTGTTTGGTTCGTTCCACTTGTTTTTTTACTGCATCGGTTAAGGATGAAGTACTGTATCTTTTCCAATGTTTGCAATCAATTAGCATTGCTATGCCCAATCGTATCCCAATGACATCAATTTCCATACGAGGTTTGGTAAGAATAAGATTTTTTATCACTGCAAAATTTTTTGCTTCTAGAATTTCTCCAGTCAAGCCTTCAAAGTCTTTCCAGTTCAGAGCAATTGCAATTTCATCAATTGGGAATCCATTTTCAATTAACAAAATAGCTGCCTTGAGTTTATCACTTTCTTCAAAATAATATTGGTCATTATCCTTTGAACCAATACCATTCTTTAAGAAAACTTCAAGAGTTTTTTTGGATTCAGCATCATTTGTATGTGTGATTGCAGAAAAATCTTCAACAGAGATTCCTCCAGGAATCAATCCAGGTAATCCAACTAACATGTTTTTTGTGAAATTCATCGAGTTTTCATTTGTTATTGCAAGGATATAGGTCTTAGTAGAGAAGGATGAATGGCCATAATGAAATAAGTTTTATTAACACTATCCCAAAATATGAACATGAAATTATTGCTAGTGGGAATGCTAGCTATTGTAATCACAAGTTTTGGTTTAACTCAAGTCTTTGCAGAGAAAAATTCTTTTTTTGATTCGGTTAGATTTATCCAATATCTTGATGAAAACACCGCACTAGAAGAAGTAAGAAATGGCAATCTTGATTTGTATTATTATAGAATTTCAGCAGACAGACTTGAAAATACAAAAGCCAGAGAGGGGCTGAATGTTTATGATTCTTCTAGTGGGTCATACAGCATTCTCATAAATCCTGCTGAAACTGAAAAATTTAATCCATTTTCGATTACCGAAAACAGATTTGCCTTAAATTATCTGGTGGATAGAAAATTAATTGTCAATGAACTGATGGCAGGCTATGGGGCACCCATGATATCCAATTACGGTCCCTTTGATCCAGCATATCTCACCATAATTGAGCAATTGGAGTCGTTTAATTTCAGATACAACCCCGCGCTTGCCGAAGAAATAATCACAAAAAACCTCAAGGATAAAGGAGCAATCAAGATAGATAACCAATGGCAGATGGATGGAGAGCCAATTGAAATTACTTTTTTCATTAGAAGTGATGATCCTGTAAGAAAATCAATTGGAGAGATTTTATCATCAGAATTAGAAAGGATTGGATTTACAGTGAAAAAAGATTTTGGGGATTTGAACAAGGCTTTTGTGATTGTGTATGGCTCTAATCCCGCAGATTTGAAATGGAATTTGTATACTGAAGGATGGAACAAGTCAGCTTTTGTAAAATATGACTCAGTAGGTCTCGGTCAAATGTATTCACCGTGGTTTTCAAACATGCCGGGGTTTAATGATCCGACATATTGGAATTATCAAAATGATTACATAGATTCTTTGTCTCAAAAAATCTACACAGGTAACTTTTCATCAGCAGTAGAAAGAGAGGAATTAATTCAAGAGGCAACAGTAGAAGGAGTAAATGAGTCTGTTAGAATTTTTTTGGCAAGTAAAGTTGATCAATATGTGGTAAATGAAAATATTCGAGGAGTTGTAAATGACTTTGGGGCAGGAGTTCCTAGCAGATTTACACCAATTAACGCACAAGGAGACAAAGAAGAATTAGTGATTGGAGTCAAACAGATCTATCAAGGAGCATGGAATCCCGTTATGGGATTTGGCGATTCCTACAGTAGGCAAATTTGGGGAATTTTATCAGACCCAATAGCATTTCCACATCCTTTTACCGGAGAAATTTTGCCAATTCGTGGGAATTGGCAAGTTGAAACTGCAGGTCCCGATGGGGTTTTAGAAATTCCAGATGATGCAATAATGTGGGATCCGGTTTCACAAGAATGGAAAAAGGTAGAAAAAGGTGCCCAAGCAATAAGCAAAGTTACATTTGATCTAGAATTCAGTAATTGGCATAACGGTCAGAAAATGGACATGAATGATGTATTACATTCTTTGTACTTTACAATTGAATGGGGAACACAAACAGATGAAAACGACAAAACAGTAGACACAGAATTTACCCCAAGAGCTGCACAGTCTGTTCAGACATTAATAGGCGTAAAACCAATCGACGAGAACACGATTGAAGTGTACGTAGATTTTTGGCATTTTGATGAAGGAGAGATTGCAGATTGGGCATCTTTGTGGAATACTATGCCTTGGGAAATTTTTACCGCGATTGAGCATGCAGTTATGGATGGTAAGGTCTCTATATCAAGATCTGGAGCTGCAAGTAAAAATGTGAACTGGGTTTCGCTGATAATTCCAAATGATGCCAAAGTTATCCAGAGTTATTTAGATGAATTCAAGACATCTCAATACATTCCACCGGCATTAAAACAATTGGAATCAGAATTTGGTTATTTTGATAATAGGTATACGTCATCATCCAAATGGATTGAAGAGAATAATCATGCAGTAATAAGCAATGGTCCGTTTTACCTAGATTCATACTCTCCAGAATCAAGAACGATTACAGTTTTAGCATTTGAAGATGAGTCATATCCCTACAGAGCAGGATCCTGGTCAGAGTTTGAAAAAACAGAATTTCCAAAAATAACAAAAGTCTCAATGCCAAACTTGATTCAAAAAAACACCGAACTTAATATCCAAATTAATACAATTCAGACGGATTCTATCTTGTATTTTCTCAACAACAATAGGGGAGAACTTGTTTCATCCGAAACAATTCAAGTCAAAGGAGATTCTACAACAATAACAATTTCTGAAGAGATTACTAAAAACTTGGGCATAGGAGGAAATGATCTAAAAGTATTTGCGATATCAACATCTGTGCTGAAACCTGATTTTTATTCTACTAGTTTCTTAGTTACAGACAATCAAGATAGATTACCAGAAATTACTAAAACCGAAATACAATTTATTCAGGAACAGCAGATAGTATTTTGGATATTAATTCCAGTAATCATATTGATTATTGTCATCATATTATTTTTGAAGAGAAGAAAATAACCTAAGTGGCAATCCCATAATTTTGAAGAATTTCATTCACATCATCTTCAGATTCGATTTTAGAATATTCTTCAAGTAAGTTCTGATTTAGTTCATAAAATGTATGTCCCCACTTGAATTTATCAAGCAGGTTGAGAGCATCTTGCTTGAAACCTAAAACAAACAAAGATGCAGCCATGGCTTCAGCTGTAGTAAGTTTGTTTAATTTAGAATAATTCACAGGGTTTCCTGCAAGTAGTGGAGGTAATTTTCTTTTAAGTCCAATGAATGTTTTTGAGAAAGCTTGATCTGCCTTGTTCCATGAGCAGTCAATTCCAACTATAGAATTAATTGAATCTTTATCTTTTGGCAATAGGGTTTTTTCAGAGAAGGGATCCAACACAAGATTGTTCTTTTTTGTATTTTTTACATCACTTGCAATTTGAAATTTCACCATTTTTGCAGCAGTGCATTTTTTTGGATCATCCTGATTGAATCGTAGAACGTGTAATTTCAATAAAAATTAGTATTCAAAATTCTATTTGGAGGTTACTCTAAAGGAGAGTAATTAATTTTGTAATACAAACGAGAAGTTTGATCCCCTTTTACAACTTGGATATCCCATACAGTGTCAGGCAACATTGAAGAAGAGGATTCAGGGAGAATGGAGAACTTTTCTACTCTTGCGTCAGGTCCACTGTATCGAACCTTAAGACTAACACCATCAATTTCTACTATATCGTAGATTTCTCCTGGTTTTCTAGTAGACTCTTGAACTAGGCAACCTCCTTCTTGTCCTATCACACATACACCAGATTCTGAAATTATTCGAAGATTAGCATTAGGCTCTTCTCCACGTGGAGAAATTACCAAAGAACCCATCAAAACTCGTGGTCCTGCCTCTAAGTCATCAAATTGTTTTTGTTTAGTATCGACTAAAACTGAGGTATCAGGAAGACTGTTAACTTTTTCAATAATTGTTCTCAAAGGTTTTTCTTCTTCAGATGGCAACACTACATCAAATACTAATTTTTTAGTTTCAAAGTCAGACTCTACTGTAACTGCATACTTGCCTTCACTAGAAATTGAATCTGGAATTATAAATTGGTAGGAAAATGAACCATTTGGACTGGGTCTAATAGTAGTTACTGGGCCCTCATGAGTTCCACAGATGAATGATCCGCATGTTATTTCGGATCCTGTTTTCTTAAAGACACTTACATTGTATTCTTCAAGATAGATTAACTTGTTTGGTTTTCCAGTTACAAACACAACATCTCCTGGATTGTA
>JACEMX010000142.1 GCA_013867335.1 Candidatus Nitrosomaritimum aestuariumsis | reverse complement strand
TAATTATTTTAGAAAAAAAATCAAGCTGCAGGATCAGCTTCTGGAGCTGCTGCCTGAGCTGCTAAAAGTTTGTCAATCTCATTAATGGCAAGCTTGTCCCGTCCTATAAGATCAAACTTTTGCAATAGAGTTTCAAACTTTGTCTCTTCTTGGACTTGTTCATTTACGAACCACTCTAGAAATGCATAAGTTGAGTGATCCTTTTCTTTTTGGGCAATCTCAACCATTTTGTGAATTGCAGCAGTAACTGTTTGCTCACTTTTTAGAGCAGTTTTGATTATCGCCTCAAGTGATTTGTAAGATGCTGCAGGTGCTTTTGTTGCAGGGATTGTGGCTATTGCCCCCATGTCATTTAGATAGTGAACTATCTTGAGCATGTGAGTTCTTTCCTCATCAGATTGGGCGTAAAAGTAGCTTGCGCCACCCTCATATCCTGTTACTTCACACCATGATGCCATTGCCAAGTAACTGTTTGATGCACTAGCCTCAAGTGCAACTTGGTCATTGAGTGCCTTTTTCATTTTTGGAGAAATTTTCATTTTATTCAATTATTCTGGCTTGTTTTAATTAAAAATTCTTTCGACTCATTACGGAAATTCAATTCCAAATCCTTCACAATAAACTATGTATCTCTCGCGTATTTCGTCTTCCTCTTTTCCTGAAAATTGATAATACCAATTGGCTTGTTGAAGATACCACCAAAAGTCTACAGCATCACAATTTGAATATTGTAAAATGTGAAGAGTGTTAGAATCTCCATTTTTGGTATGGATGTTTACATCAAAAGGTTCAGGAGTTTTTCCGGGATTGATGTAACGAGATATGAAATCATAAAAGAGTGCCTTCTCTTTTTGCGGTAACGACTCTAATACAAAACCAAAATCATATTGTTTATCATGAGTTAACGGAGTTAATGGTCCCCTATCTCTTCTAATAGGTTCAAATTTTTGAATTTTATCAGATATGTGTACTTTAGTAAGATCTCCTCCAAAAACATTAATCTCAAAATATTTAGCACGATCTTTTGATTCTGGAATTTTAGGAGAAATTAATTTGGATTCGTTAGAAATTGAGGATCTTATTGGAAATTTATCAATTGATTTTTCTCCATTAACTTCTAAATTCATGCCATTACATTGAAATTCACTTTTTTCTCTAATTTCAGGAGATTGGATTCCAGTGTATGAAAACTTCAAAAGACTATCTTCTAGATTCATTGTATAGTCATACAGAGAACAATCTACATAGTTCCAACGTTGGAGAATATTTCCATCTCCAGTTACCATGTCTATACTCACATTGACATCTTCAGGAGGCTGACCAGGATTTACCCACTTTGCAAAATACTCGTAAAGGATCATTTTGTCTTTACTTGGTAACGATTCTAAGAAGAATTGGGGGTCGCTATCAAGAGGATTTCCAGGAATAGTAATCACATCAAAGGGAGTTTCAATAAGATTGACGGAAGGAGAGAAATCAGAAAAAGTTTCTACCGTGTATAGTCCATCAAAATCTGGGCCAAAAAAATGAACTACATAACCACTAGCACTTTCTTGTAAAGAAGGAGAGTATGGCAATGAATTATTCGGTATTATTTTTTCATTTTCACTATCATATACTTGCATTGACATTCCAGAGCAATACAAAACGATCCTATCTCGGATTTCGTCATTAATCAAATCTGAATATTGATAGAAGAGAACATAATCTTGAGAGTAAGGAGTGTAATTGGTAATTTTACATTTAGAATAATTTAGGGTTACAATCACAGAATTATCACCAGCTAAAACATCAATACTTGCATCAAAAAGCTCAGGGGTTTTTTCAGGATTGATTGTTTTTGCCACTAGAGAATAAAATTCGCCTTTATCCAAGCTTGGATTAGATTCTAAGTAAAAAAAAGTATCAAATCCTTGTTCATGAAAAGATGCAACATAATGCGGTTTATCTCCAGGTTCAATTTTAGAAAAAGTTTGAAACAAAATGGGTTGTGTTAATTCACCTCCTGAGATTGTAACTAGATAAGATTTTGCACGTGATGTATCATCAGGTATAGAGGGTCTTTGAATCTCCGGTTCAAACGTATCAGGAGAAACTATCGGACTGTATTGTTTTTCATTAAATTTATTAGATTCACTAATGTTGTTTGTTTTTGGAATTTTTACAATTTCTGCAATTCCTAGAGTTTCCCATCTATCTGCAGTGTTGTAATCTATACAAATAGGATTAGGGTTTGTTACTCGTATTACTTCAACTTCTCCGGATGGGCAGAAAAATTCTTCAGAATGTGACTGCGAGAAAAAAGTGACGGATAAAGAAAGAACAAGTGGAAGTAATACAATCAAACAAAAATTTTGAAAAAGTCTAACCAATAAAGTAGTAAGAATGATTTTAGATTTAAAGAATTGTTTCTTCTAAGATTGAGAAAAAATCTATCCACCTAAACTTCTCATTTTTTCAATCTTTTTCTTTACAGAATCAAGATTAAACGAAGCTGGGTCTTGCATAGGAGGATAATCCACAAAAGTCACAACAAGTTCTTCAACTTTTTGTTGAGCATCAACAAACCTCCAAAACTCGTACACAAAATAATTGTAATAAGCCAGCGAACCCATTTCTCCACCTTCTGGAATTCCTGCCCTTTCAAATGGATCTAATCGAAGATTGGTTATCATTGGCCAGCCTAGGTTAACGGTCTGACCCAACCATCCATTGGGCTGATCAATAAACCGATACTTGTAATCACCAACCCTTACAGCACCCAACTGATGCTGAGCAAAATAGTAAATTACATCACGATTTGATTCACCTTTACCAGTTAGCATATCAAGTTGATTGTAACCATCAAGATGTACTTCATAGTATTTCCCATTAAGGGTAGTTCCTTCTTTAAGTTCATTAACAATATTGGAATTACCAGCTGCTGCCACTAAAGTTGGAAACCAATCAAGTCCAGACATTAATCCATTTTCAACTACTCCTGAAGGAAAATGTCCAGGCCATTGAACAAGCATAGGAACACGCATTCCACCCTCAAGAATTTCACCTTTTGCACCTCTAAAAGGAGTCATTCCCCCATCAGGCCATGTGAAAACCTCTGCTCCATTATCAGTTGTAAAAATTACAATGGTATTGTCTTCGATTCCGTTTGTTTTCAAGAAATTCTGTATTTCTCCAACAAGATCATCAACCTCGACCATTCCTGCCTCATAGACTGTCCATCCATTTTCAGGAGTTCTCAAGCTTGCATAATGATCATTAAGATGGGTTACCACGTGCATTCGTGAGGGATTAATCCAAGCAAAAAATGGTTTTTCTTCATCAACTGATTTCTGCATAAAGGTTTTAGAGTGTTCTAAAATTTCACTATCCAAATTTTTCATTCGTTCTGGGGGGACTGGACCTGCATCTTCGATTATTTGCTTTCCTACTTTACCCCAACGAGGTTCTATTGTATTATCATCAACATCAGTGGCCCAGCTATGAATCATGTTACGGGGACCAATTATCAAATTAAGATCTTCAGGATATGTTGGTTGGTACGGATCCTCTAATGCATCAAGGTGATATAGATAACCAAAAAATTCATCAAACCCATGAACTGTTGGAAGGTGTTTGTTCTGATCACCTAGATGGTTTTTCCCAAATTGTCCAGTATTATATCCTAATTCCTTAAGAGCAGTTGCAATGGTAGGAGCTTCTGCAGGCATACCAATTTCTGCACCGGCCTGTCCGACTGTTGTTAGACCAGTGCGAATTGGAAGTTGTCCTGTGATTAGACTTGCACGTCCAGCAGTACAACTGGGGTCTGCATAATAATCAGTAAATCTCATTCCATTTTCAGCAATTTGGTCAATGTTCGGAGTAATTCCCGACATTATCCCTTCATGATATGCACCAATGTTATACCAGCCAACATCATCAGGCATTATTATGATGATGTTTGGTTGTTCAATTGTTGATACAACCGTTTTAGGTGATACTTCTTGTTTTTTAGATTCTTCCGCTGATTTATCTTCCGTGTCATCAGAGACAATTTCTCCTATCCCAAAAGTCTCCCAGTGTTCAGCTGACTCTTGGCTTAAACAGACATAGTCATTTGCATTTGTTCTAAAAACTAGAACCATTCCATCCCTACATTGTGTTTCAGAATCTTTTTCAGCAAAAGATAATGATGGAACAATTCCAATTGAAAGGATTAAAGGAATTAATGTAATTGTAAAGACGAATTTTGCCCGATTAATACCCACGAGATTATTGAAAAATTATTTTATTTAAGGAATTATTTCTATTTCTACTTCATTACAATTTGCAAGATATTGGTCAAGTTGATGAACATATCCAAAGTTTACAGCTGTTATTACATTTTCTTCATCAAACTTGGGATCCGAAAGTGCATTAAGATAAGCAGTAGTTCCAGTTCTTGCCAAATGATCTATCCCTACACCTTGACGTTTGATGGCTTGCTCTAATGTAATGTCAGGTTCAAAGTAATCTCTTCCAAAGGTCTCATCAAAATTTTGAGTATAATCAACCCCAACATTACTCCATAATTCGAGATTGTTTTCCCAAAATTCTGGAGAACACTCAAGCACCACCTTACTTGGAGAATCATTAACTACAGATGATTCAAAAATAGTCTTGAAGTCATTTTTCATGCTAATAACTAGCCAATCATTTGTGTCGGCCCATTCTAGAGCCTCAGAGTTTGGATAGAAATATTCTCTTTGAGCGTCATCATGATCTAAAATGCAGGCTAGATTTTTTTCATGATGATGGGTAAGAAGAAGCATTTCAATATCACCCCCAGAATTACCACATGCTAAAATTGGTTTTTTTCCAATTAGTTTCTGTATATTTACAGGTTTTTCCTCCCGGTCATTAAAGGATGCAAGGAAGGGTTGACGAATTATCTCGGGCCCTCTTTCAGTAATTTTGAAAATGAATTCAGGATGAGTTCCAATTACATTTTGTTTTTCAATATTGTAAATTTCATCTGAAACAGACCTCATTAACCCTTGAAATCCAGCTGATACAATGTACACTTCAAAATCATTTTGTTGGAGGTAATGAATTAGTTCAACCATTGGTTTGTATGTTAATTTTTTTAAGGGAGCATTGAATTTCGGATGAATTGTTTGGTCTAAGAAATATTTTGATTTTTCAACATACTCATCTTGGGAAATTTCTGGATATGCAGGAATTAAAATTTCAAAAAGACCAGAGATTTCTTCCAAATCTTCATTGGAAAGCGAGTCTTGTTTCTCTAAAATTTCCATATATGGACTTTGAGATGACAAGTTAGGATTAGTTTCTAATTGATCATAAAGATAACCCAAATGAAATGCAAATGGAATGTAAAGAGGTCTTTCAATCCACAAGGTTCCATCATTATCAAAAGTTGCAATCCTATCCTTTACAGGGACAAAGTAAGGAGATTTAGGATCAGTTACCGAATTTACAAATTCAACAATTTGTTTTTTTGAATCCCCATCATTCCATGAGGAGAGAGGGAGATTATTTTGTGAATCAAATGCATCAACCTTAGATTCTTCTAATTCAGATAGTTTTTTCACCACTTCGGCACTAGAAACGACTAGATTGCCATCAGCAGGCTCAGATTTTACCAAAATTTCAGCCAAGCCGTATCCTTCCCATCTTTCAGCAATATCCAAACTCAAACAGACAATATCCTTGGTATGAGTTCGCATTACAGCAATTTTTTCGCCTCTACACTCTCCGTCAATAAAATCACTTGTTTTAGAAAATGAAGATTCTAATGAATCTGGACAACCGTCACCATCTTTGAATTCATTAATTGTTTCTTTTTCATTTGGACATGCGTCAATTGAATCTGGGACTGAGTCTGAATCAGAATCTTCAGCTTTACCAATTCCACTCCCCATATTTTCAGGACACCCATCATGGTCCAAATAATCATTGAATGTTTCAGGTAGGTTTACACATTCATCAAATCTGTCTTCTATACCATCTCCGTCAGTATCAGGAAATTCATATTTTATTTTTTCTTCAATTACGGTGTCAGGACATCCATCCTCATCTTCAAATTTATTGTAATTTTCTGGAGTGTGAGGGCATTTGTCGAGTTCATCAACAATTCCATCATAATCTCTATCAGAATCACGAAGAGCGTGAGCATTTTCAGCAATAACACTAAATGAAAAAATCAATATTGCAAATAAGGAGAAAATTGCGATCATGGATTTAGAATCTTTAATTTCCAAGTATTGTTTAGTTGCTTGTCAATATATAATAAATTAATCCTAGATTTTAGATTCTAGTAATCAAAAAGTAAATTGCAAATCCTGAAAGGAATATTATTCCTACAAAACTTAAAATTTTTAACCACATGGATGGTTGAAAATCTTTTTCCAGATACTTCCCTGTAACAAGTCGTAGATTAACAACTGCAATAACAGGTGCAATCATAAAAGAAAGGACAGTTGCAAAATCAACAATTTCTCTAAGATTACCTGCAAACTGTAAAACAACAATAAGAGATCCAGTTAAGATGACAAGAAGAAAGAGGATGTAAAATGATCTAAATTTTGTGCGTATTATCTCTTGTTTTTCAGTGAAAATCAGCTCAACCGTACGCTGAAGGGACCTAGAATACCCATCAAACACGGCAAGTATTGTTCCAAACATTACGGCAAAGGCAGCAGCTGTAATTATCAAATTGCTCCATTGCCCTATGGTTAAAGTATACAAAGTCACCACTTTGTGTGCAAAATCAGCATTGTTGTTTGGTAACTCTTCTCCTGAGCCATAAAATATGAAAGCACCAAGAATCACAAACATCATTGCCAAAATTGCAGTTATGGTGTAAGCTAGTCGGAATTCAAATAAGGTTTCTTTTAGTTTTGGACGGTAATTAGTTTGCTTCATCCTTTCAAGTGTCCACAAACTATTCCAGCTGGAAAGATCAAGTGCAGTTGGCATCCAACCCATCAATGCAAGTAAAAACAAAATTCCAGAGCTAGTCCACAATTCTTTTGGAATAAAATTTTCAGAAGGTTCAACTGGACCATTCCACAATACTAACAAAAATGCACAAACAGTAGATATCAAAAGAACAACTGCAGTTAATTTAATCAAACTATCTAAGATATGATATTTTCCAATTGCAAGGATTAATGCACAAATTCCAAACAAAAGGATTATTGTCCACTGCCCCAAAAATTCAAGCCCAAACAGATTCTCAAAAAATCCTGCTGTAACAAACCCAACAGCCCCTGTGATAAAGAACATCGATGCAATTGTGATTAGAAAATACATCCACAGTATTGGTTTTCCTAGTTTTTTGTAGCCATCAATAATGCTTGTTTGAGTCACATTTGCATAACGAGATCCATATTCAAAGAATGGATATTTTAGTAAACTTACAACAATTACAAATCCTAATAACAATAATCCATAGTCAGCTCCTGCCCTGGTAGATTGGACAAGATGTGAGACTCCGATTGCTGTGCTTGCAAATAATATTCCAGGTCCGGCAGTTTTTGTAAATTGAGAGATTCTTTTGTTCAATACAGTAGCTCCTTCAAACCAGCATCATATAACCTAAAAATTTGAAATCATCTAACTTTCACAGATTACCTGACTTGTTTTTCCACCAGTATACAGATGGTATAATGCATCAACGTCACATTCGGAAATGTAAGGTGCTGGAGTCTGAATTACTGGATACATTAGGTCTTCTGGGGCCGTAGAGTGAGCCAGTCCTGCTACATGACCAAATTCGTGGCGAATGATAATTTCCATATGATCATTAGATAACTTGTCAGATTCATAGATTGTAATAAATGACCTCAGGATTGTTTGCTCCTTGTCATTGACTAGTGAATTTGTTATTCCAGATAACCCTTCTCCACTTTTTGAGTTTGTCAAAGTTATGATAATGTCAGCTTCATCTTTATCAGTAAATGAAATTTCAAGTGGTTTTTCAATTCCACGTTTTTCGCGTATGTAATCTACAGCGCCCTTCCACCCAACCCAATAGGTAGAAGTTCCTTCATTTCCTTTGAAGACCATAACATTATCAATATCTATTGTTTCAGTAGAAAGAATTGCTCGTTTTACAGCATCAATCTTATCTTTAGGGTAATCATTTTCACCAACAATTTTAATTTCAATTTTATCTCTAGGTTGCCATGCATACCATGTTTCCATTGCATCACCTTTGAGGTTTTGAACAACATAGGAAGTCTTGAGAGGTTTTGTTTCCAAATTTTCTTCAATGCTAGTTACTGTTTTTTGAACTGCAAGAAAATCAATTGCAAAACCAAATACTACTAGTCCAATTACAATAACAATTAGAATTTGCATATTGCGTAATGATCTTTTTAATTTTGCATACTCATCCATTATTCAAAATCTTCCTACAACAAGATAAATAATAGATTGATAAAAACACATCATTGAAAATTACGCCTATGTTATCATCAAAACATCTAGTTCTTTTTGGATTAATTCCATTGGTGATGTTTGGGTTTGCAAATGCTTTTGGAGAGGCAGATTCACCTTTGGCCCAAATTAAACAAGGAGTTCCTGCAAGTGAAGTAGCATGCAAAGAGGGCCTAGTTTTGATGGTAAGAGAGTCTGGAACACCAGCTTGTCTTACTGCGCCAAGTTATCTAAGGTCAGTTGACAGAGGTTGGGGAGTAGCAGACCTTGATTTACTTCAAAGCCACCCTGAACATGTTGATGCAATAATTTCAGCAATTATGCACAATCGTGAGTTAAGACAACAAGTAATTGACAGAATTGCAGAAAACCCCGAAGTACTTGAGAAACTAAAAGGAAATGAAAGACTAATGGGAGTTATTGAAGGAAAGGGAATACAAGGTCAGGGTCAAGCAGGACAACAAATGGGGGGAATGTTTGGTTCAACACCAGAAGGAAAACAGATGGAACAGGCCATGCAAAGTATGGGATTTAATTTTGGTGGAGATTCTAAGATGGGAAACATGATAGGAAAAATGGTCGATAAAATGATGCCTAACATGATGCAAGGAATGGAAAACTCTCCATCAATGGGAGCCCAGATGCGAACAAGCGATAACCTAATGGGAAAGCTCTTCAACTAGATTATTTTTGATATCTAAAA
>JACEMX010000112.1 GCA_013867335.1 Candidatus Nitrosomaritimum aestuariumsis | reverse complement strand
GAGTCTGCATTAGATGATTGTGATTTAGTGATTGATGCAGCACCTGGAGGACAAGGATATACCAACAAGAAAAATCTCTATGAACCAAAAAATGTAATGGCTATCTATCAAGGAGGAGAAACAACTATGGGCGATAAAGCGGTTTCAGATTTGCTTTTTAATTCTCGAGCAAATTATGACTTGTCTTCTGGTAAAAGACATGTCATGCAGGGAAGTTGTAATGTTACTGGCATGGGAAGAATTCTAGAGCCTTTGAGAACAAAATTTGGGGACAACATATCTAGATTTGATGTAACCTTGGTTAGAAGATGGGCCGACATTGAGCAAACAGACAAACAAGTAAAAGACACTATTGAAATGACTGAAAAACCTCATCATGGAGACGATGTAAAAACATACTTTGGAAAAGACTCACCACTTTTTGTGAGGGCAATCAAGGTACCCTCAAGACAAATGCATTTGCACATTATGGATATACGATTCAAAGATAAATCTCCAAAACCTTCTGAGATTCATGAGATTTTTCAAAATGAATTTGGTGTTGCTACTTTGTGGACCGCAAAGGGAACCAAAGACGTAAGAGACTTTGCAAGTACTATGGGCTTTAATTTTACTGATACAAACATGATTCACATTCATGCAAACATGACTGTA
>JACEMX010000150.1 GCA_013867335.1 Candidatus Nitrosomaritimum aestuariumsis | reverse complement strand
GATGTGCGGCATGTAGTTGTTTAGGATGGGATAGGCTTTCCATTAAAATCCCCCAAGAGCAAATGGAGTTGATTCCTCAAAGTGAGGGCTGGGAGTCTTTAGAATAACAGAGTTTTACAAATTTTTTAAAATAATCAAAATTTCTAAACTAGAGTTTATTTTACTCAAATTTTAAAAAAACAATCACAAACAGTGATAGGTAATTGCTTCACCTTGGGCAACAAACTAACGAATACTGTTGCTCAAAATTATCTATTGATTAACCGGAAAAATACCACGTCTTGGACCAGCAGTCGGTTATAGCATGCTTAGACTGCTAATCGAAGGCGCGTACAATCAGTAAAACAAAATATTATAAAACAAGATCAGTGGGTTTTCCTAACATTTGTTTAATCCCTAGAGTAATTTTGGACAATTTTGAAATATGGAGAATACTAAAAATCAAAAGGTTTGATGAATGAACATGACTGAATGTCCCACCTGTAAATTATCCATGGAGTCCCACACGACACAAGAGTTAATGGATTGTTGTATGAGACAAGTGGGGGACGATACAGTTTTAGAGGAAAATGAAAACAAATGTCCAAATTGCAGACATGAAATAAAAAAACATACCAATCAAGAATTAGCAGAATGTACTATCGCATATTTGAAATCAGGAGTATCAGGATAATCCACTGTCCTTAGTTTGATCTTTTTCTTGAAATAGCAATTTGAGCAGACATAATTTTATAACCTAAAGGAAAAGAAATTTTTCTAATGTCTGAAGAAGAAAAACCAAAAAACAAAATTGTTTTTGTAACCTTGAAAATGCCTGATGGTAAAGAGCACGAAATACCTTTACCCCCTAAAGTATTCAGTTCAGGACGAGAGGGGTTTTACGCACAAATACCTGCTCTGGTCTATGAAAATGAGGTATATGGCGGACAAATTCAAGTCTGGAAAAAAACTCCAAAAGAGTAAACAATTCTATTTTTCTATTTTACCTGTTCTTTTCTTATCCCTACAAATTCCACAAAGATATTTTTTTTTGAAATCATCAACTTCAAGTAAGAAAGAGTATGTTCCATAGTACTGTTCTGATGTAAGCATTCCTCCAGGTACTTTTTTGCCACAGTGTATGCAGTTCAAATCTAAGGAAAATCGAATGGTAGGCTCGTTTTTGTTTATTTTGCCTATGATCACACAGGGTTTACAAATTTTTAATATATACAATTTTGCTGGTTTTCAGTTCTTTGTGTGAAATCAGAAATCATCCAGACATTTATTGAAAAGGATTTGTTGTGACTAAAAAACAAACACGGTGTTAAGTTATCTTCTTTGGAAAAAATATTGAAACTCCAGACATGCCTCATTTGCCCCAAAACAAAGTGTCATGCTGGGTTTCACCTTAACTAAATCTAAAAGTTGTAAATTATTAGAAAAAATCACATATTTTTTGTATCAAGAAAACTTGTTTTCAAATACAACTTCATCCAATGCAAGCTGTCCGCCTCTTGGACCCGCCGGTTCCAATGCTTTTCCTACTACTACCATCATTGCAATGATATGGTCTTGCGGTAAATTGATTACTTTGGCAAGATCATCGTAATCAAATCCCCTCATAGGACAAGAGTCAAGACCCATTTGTTTTGCCGCAAGCATTATTGTTTGTGCTGCAAACCCACAGGATTTCATCACCTCATCTCTTCTATTCTCTGAACTGCCAGAGTATTTTTTCTCTAGTGCCTTAGTGACTTGTTCTTGTCTTTCTTTGGGAGCATTTCTCCAATATCTATTAGGATTAGTTTTCCAGGCATTTGTATCACCGCATAATACAATAACTAAAGAGCCATCCTTAGGCTGTGCCTGGTCTCTTGCTGCCTTACTTATTTTGTCCTTAACGTCTTGATCAGTTGCAATGATAAATCGCCAGTTTTGTTGGTTGTAACTTGTTGGAGCCAATATTGCCAACTCCATTAGAAATTTAATTTCCTCAGGCGACATTTTATGTGAAGGATCAAATTTCTTAATCGCCCTTCGAGTTTTGATAGCATCAAAAGTATCCAATTTTTAATCAATAAACATCAAAAAATTTTGTAATTTATTTGATTGGTATTTGTTTAATTTACAAAAATTGATAAGACCACAAGAAAACAAAAATCAAGATGACTGAGTTTATCCATAAACCATACACTACAATTTACGTCAGAGACATGATAAAGATGAGCCTAGATGATCTGCTAAACATGATGTCATCACTTGATGCAGGCAATGCATATTGGGCAGATGGAGTCCTTTTTGCTAGTTTTGCAATGACGGATTCTGAAGAACTTGCTAAAAAAGAAATTCAGGGAGAAACTTATCTGGATAAGATAATTTTTGCAAAATATGACACCTATACAAAAACTGCCAAATTATCAACAAATATTGAAATCAATATTCTCAATGTTCAAAAAAGCCATCTTTATCGTGATTTAGTTGCATGGCTGAAAAAACAGCCAATCTGGAATGATTGATTTTAATCGGAACTCTTAATTTTGCAGATTTTCAAGACATTGTGAATAAATTGGACATAACACCCGAAGACAAAAATGAATTAGAAAACTTGCTAAAAATTGCCACAAGTCAAATTCCAAGATATTTCAATTTGTTAAATTCTACAAAGGAAAACTGGCAAATAAAGGACATTAATGAATGCATATTCGGCATGGTTTTTGAGAAATACATCCATGATTCTGGTCAATACCTTTCAAACAAAGGAATTGATGATAACAAACCAAACACCATTGAGAGTACGATGGAGGCATATGATATAGGAATAGAGGTGTTTGGAGACAATGTCGCAGAGGTTAAAAGACTAATTCAAGAAAACAGCTAGAAATCAGAAATCTTTCCAAATAGGCGTACGTATTTTAACAAAACCAAACCACAATAATCATGGAGTTTTCTCAGACCTCAGAGCCTGATGTCCAAAAACCAATAGTTATCGCTGCAATGCAGGACATGGGAAATGTTGGAAGCATTGTAATTGATTTTATCAATGAAAGTTTGAAGACAAAGCAGTTCAGAAAAGCAAACAGTCAGTATCCATCCTATATAATTGACAAAGGAGGCTACATTGATGTTCCAGACGAAGGATGGGAGTACAGATTTGCCGATGATCTGATTGTCTTTGGTGGGGGAGCAGGTCAGCCACGAGACAATCAAGAGCTTAATGCCTTGTGTCAGGATGTAATTGATGTTGCAAAAAAATATTCTGCAAAGTTCATCTATACTTTGGGAGGATTTCACACAAACAGAGTTTTAGGTAAAAACCCCAAGACCTATGTCACAACAACATCTCGAGAGATAACCCAGCAAATGCAAGACATGGGAATTGAGACAACGCCACAAAAATCACTAATCACAGGATTCAACGGATTAATCCTCGGGTTTGCCAAACTAAACTCACTTCATGGAATCGGAATGTATGGAGAACTAAACGAACCCAAAGTTCCCCAATACAGAGCAGCAATCAGCATAATCAAAACTTTAGAAAAGCTCACCTATAGAAAACTAGGAGATACCACCAGTTTGGAATTGATGGCCCAAGAAATCGACAAAAGTTTTGAGTGTTAAATTACCTGTATTCAGAACCGCAATCCCCAATCAATTCAAAAAGATCATTTGATTTCTCAGTTACAGATAGGATTTCAGATTTATCTTGAGAGTCCAAATTGATTCTGAAAACTTGTTTATTGTCATCTATGTGTTCTGAAATACCTAGTCTTGCACCAATAATTACTCCAACAACTGCAGGTTTTTGTAAGATGTATGATGTGGCCACATTTGCAATGCTGCATTGGTGCTTTTGAGATATTTGGCTCAAGGTTTGAAGTAATTCTTGGAATAACTCCCAGCCACCCCACCTGACTATCATGTTATAGTATTTTCTAAGACTGGCAGTATCCAGACTGCCTTTGAGAGGCTCAGGTGTGCCAAGATATTTTTCGGATAAAAATCCACCAAGCAGTGTACCGTATGAGAGAATCTGAATACCGTTTTTTTGACAGAAGGGAGTCAATAATTTTTCAGGCCTATTATCCAAAATAGAATACTGGACCTGATTAGAAACGATTCGGATTCCCTGCTCTGTAATTATTTGCAATCTTTCTGTGTCAAAGTTGGTCAGCCCTACATGTTTGATTTTTCCTTTATCCCGTAAATCGGATAAATGAACTAGAGCATCGATGTAACTAGGATCATTGTAATCCCACCAATGAAATTGAATTAGGTCAAGTTGTGCAGTATTCATTTTTTGTAAAGACTGATCAATGTAATATTCCACAATGCTTTTAGACATTGGTCCAGGGTTTGGAACAAATTTTGTGAGAGCCTGAGAGTTTTCTAGTTCCTCGATTCCTTTAAGATTTTCAAGTTTTGCTCTAAATTTTCCAATAAAAGATTCTGCAGGACCATAAATGTCTGCCAAGTCCCATGTAGTGAATCCCGAGTTGTGATATTTTACCATTTCATCAATCGCATTTTGGGGATCAATGTACCCATGGGCTCCAGAGACTTGCCACATTCCATTTAGTACTCTACAAATTTCTAAATCGTCAGCTAGTTTGATTTTCTGGTCCATAACTCTGATGAATCAATGTTGTTAAAAAATCATTTTTGGTATTTTAAAAAATTAATTTGCAGGACAGTGAATATCACAAAACAAAACAATTCCAGATGGAAGTGTTTTTGCAATAATTGAATGTCCTTCTTGTAAGCCCTTTCCACAAACATAACACTCTACGGCACTGGCCGATGTAGCAATGTTTCTTGAGGAATGAATTATTCCTGGAAAGTGTGTTTGTTTAACCTCCTGCATGGCCATACATAGTCATAAGATCTAATCAGTAATAAAGGTACCGTACTATAAGGTACTTTACATGAGCCTAGAGAATAAAACAAAAATCAATCATGAAATATCCTATCTTTGAACCAGCCTTTTTTCATTGCGATTACGGCAAAAGTCAAAATCAGATAAAAAATTACACCATACTGCCAGTTTTTTGCAAATATTGTTGCACCAAACGCTGCTGCAATCATAATGACTACAATTAACGCCCACCTGTCTAGTTTTTGTCTGGACTTGTCCTGCTCCATTCCCATAAATGCCTAAAACATTGGACAGAATTTATACAAAGATCATCATCTCTGAATGCTAAGAGTATCTAGCATGATGCGAAACCATTAAACAAACAATGAGATGAATTGTTGTAAAATGGATAAAAGAGACGGCATGGTTTTATCAGCAATTCTAGTAGGAGTCAGCATTCCAGTTACATTGGTTCTTTTGGTGGCAAATGGAATTCTAGACAATCCAATTCCATAAAATAGTCTAGGGATTTAGATTTTTAAAGTCAAGGCATTTTTGGTCATACTCATCGAGATATTTTTTGCCTCCAAATTGTGAATCCTCAATGTAGAGTTCACATGTTTGAGAATCAATCTTTGTTCCATTACCGGCATTGTTCATTACCTGCAAAACAAGAATTACAATCAATATGGCCATAATAATGAGGGCAAACTTGCTAGAGTAAATATCCACAAATCTCAGTTTTTGGTTTTAAACATATACGTATTGATGTGATTTAGCCGGATTTTTTTGGAAAACTTAGTTAGTTTTTTTTAATTTTACTTGGCAAGTTAGAGCATGTTTGGCCAAATCTTTGGGATCATCAAATTTTGCAGGGCAAAAAAGACAATAAGAAACCATAATGACTGTTTGATTTTCAAAATATAATCAAAGGGTTATTGTGAAAATCTAAGTGTCTAGGTAATAAAACATAGTTTTCAAAGCCGACGGTTTAAATAATAAACGGCAGAAATTTTGTCTATGGGTGGACGCCTTTGGAAATGCTCAGCCGCAGATAGTACCCCTAGACTTAACTGAAAACCAATTTCAAATTTACAACAAAATTTCTCGAAATTATTCACATTCATTTCTATTCGAATCCCTGACAGGTCCAGAGATTCTAGCTGAAACTTCAGTGATGGGTTTTGATCCGAAGATAATCATCAAAGGATTTTCAGATAGAGTTGAAATGACAAGAAAAAATGAAGATACAGAGATCATTCAAACAGAACAACCATATTCTGAGATAAAAAAACTCCTCAAAAAATCAACTAATCAAGAATACCGGTATTTGGGCGGAGCAGTAGGTGTGGTAAATTATGATGCAATAAGACTAGTAGAAGACATCCCCAACGCACATGATGCACCAGAACCTTTAATGGAGTTTGGAGTTTATGATGATGGAATTTTGTATGACAATTTACACAAAAAATTATTTTATTTTTATCATGATGAAAATAGGTTTGACCAATTCAAAATCTCAAATGATTCCTTTGAGTCATTTCAAGCATCAGAAGTTACTCCAAACATGGACAAAGAGAAATTCTCAGAGATTGTAAACAAGGCAAAAAAATACATTCATGATGGTGACATTTTCCAAGCAGTTCTGTCCAGAAAATTTGCATTTGATGTAAAAGGAGACAATCTTACACTTTACAAAACTCTAAGAAAACTAAACCCTTCACCCTACATGTACCACCTCAAGCAAAATGACAAAACAATAATTGGCGCATCGCCAGAAATGCTAGTTCGAATTACGGATGACAAGGTAGAGACGTTTCCAATAGCTGGCACAAGAAAAATTACCGATGATGAGGAAAAAAACAAACAACTTGCAGAAGAACTACTAACGGATGAAAAAGAAATTGCAGAACACACAATGTTAGTAGATTTGGGAAGAAACGATATTGGTAAAGTGTGTAAATATGGTACAGTCCATCCAGAATCATTAATGAAAATAAAGAGATTCAGTCATGTTCAGCACATTGTTACACATGTTATGGGTAATTTGGCACAAGATAGAGACATGTTTGATGCATTTCAGGCAGTGTTTCCGGCAGGAACAGTATCAGGAGCGCCAAAGGTCAGAGCAATGGAGATAATAGACGAGTTAGAAACGGAGGCAAGAGGCCCCTATGCTGGAGCAGTTGGGTATTTTTCATACAACGGATGCTGTGATTTTGCCATTGCCATTAGAAGTATTTTCATTGACGGAGAGAAGGGATTTGTTCAATCAGGGGCTGGAATTGTCTCAGACTCTATTGCAGAAAATGAATTCAAAGAAACAGAGCACAAAGCAGGAGCAATGCTCCAAGCACTAAAGGAGGCATCGAGTTGAAATTTCTAATTATTGATAATTATGACTCATTTGTGTACAATATTGCGCAATATCTGGGAGAGTTGGGAGTGGACTGTGAAGTTATACGAAATGACAAAATAACAATTGAGGAGATTAAACAAAAAAACTATGACGGAATCATTATTTCTCCAGGTCCTGGAACTCCAGATGATGAAAAATACTTTGGAGTATGCAGTGATGTGATAAAAGATATGGGAAGTAAAACTCCAATTTTAGGAGTCTGTTTAGGACACCAAGGAATAATCTCATCATTTGGAGGCAAAGTAACTAATGCCGGATGCGTCAGACATGGAAAGACAAGTCCAGTAAAGCATTCAAATTCTGAATTATTCAAGGGAGTAAAAAATCCATTCAGGGCAACAAGATATCATTCACTAGTTGGAGACAAAACAATAATTCCAGACATTCTGGAGGTAACAGCTACTGCACAAGATGATGGAGAAGTGATGGCAGTAAGACACAAGAATTATCTTATTGAGGGAGTCCAGTTTCATCCAGAGTCCATAATGACTGAAGATGGGAAAAAAATTCTTGCCAATTTCATAAGGCAGGTAAGGGAGAGAAAATGATTTCAGAATTAATTAAAAAACTTCAGGAAAAAACAGACTTGTCATATGATGAGATAAATGGAGTAATGACTGAAATTTTATCTGGAAAAACTACAGACTCGGAAAATGCATCATTTCTATCAGATTTGGCAGACAAAGGTGAGACTGATGATGAACTATTAGGAATGCTTGATAAAATGAACGAGTTTGCCCTCAAAGTTGTGCCTAAAAATCAGGGAACCATAATTGACATGTGCGGCACAGGTGGAGACAAGCTTCAGACTTTCAATATCTCAACTACAGCATCATTTGTTGTTGCTGCAGCCGGAGGAATAGTTGCAAAACACGGAAATCGCTCAAGTTCTGGCGTATCAGGCAGTGCAGATATTTTTGAGTATTTTGGGTATGATCTAAATCAAGAACCTTCAAGTGTTGCAGATGTTTTGGAAAAACACAACATCTGTTTTATGTTTGCACAGAAATTTCATCCAGCAATGAAGCATGTTTCTGCTGCACGAAAACAAATTGGGAAAAGAACTGCATTTAATCTTCTAGGGCCATTATCCAATCCAGCTGGTGTGAAAAACCAACTCGTTGGTGTTTTCTCAATAGAGTACCTTGACAGGCTCCCTCTAATAATGAAAAGAAAGGGAGTAGAGAACATAATGACTGTTCGCTCTGATGACGGAATGGATGAGTTTTCAACTAGCTCTGTAAACAGAGTATGCATTTTAAGAAAAGATAAAGTGTTGATGAATGCAATTGATCCTGAAGTAGTAGGTCTTCACAAATCATCGCTAAATGATATTCAAATTAAAACAAAAGAAGATGCAATAAAGTCATTTGTCGAAGTACTAAACAACACAGCAAACCAAGCAATGATAGAGACTACTGCACTTAATGCAGCCGGCGGTCTTATTGTTGCAAACATTGCAAACAATTTTGAAGAAGGAGTTGAGATTGCCCTAAAAACAATACAGGACGGTAATGCCTTCAAGCTGCTACAAAGGTTTGTTGCAGACACGGGAGATTCTTCAAAATTAAAGGAGATTGTAAATGGCTGAAAATATTTTGAGAAAACTCGTAAATAATTCTCAAATGGCAATCGATGATGGGGTTTACGATGTAGATTGTAATTTGGAAAAATCAAGCAAGGACTTTTTGCAAATAATAAAATCCCACACACATGCAACTCTTCTTACAGAGATAAAATTTTCATCACCATCCCTAGGCAAAATTCGAACATTGACTGATCCTGTCAGCATAGCCAAACAAATGATTTCTGGAGGCTCAAAAGCCCTATCCATTCTGACTCAACCTCACTTGTTTCATGGCTCGCCTGAGTATTTCATTAAGGTAAGGCAGTCAGTAGATGTGCCTCTTTTGATGAAAGATATCATGATTGATAAAATTCAGATAGATACGGCAAAAAAGATAGGAGCAGATTACATGTTACTCATTCAATCACTGTTTGATCAAGGACACCTCAAAGAGATTGACGAGTTTATTGATTATGCACATAAAAAAGGAATTCAAGTGTTGCTTGAAGTGCACACAAAGCAAGAATTTGAAAATGCTCTAAAAACACAGGCAGACTTGATAGGAATAAACAACAGGAATTTAGACAC
>JACEMX010000045.1 GCA_013867335.1 Candidatus Nitrosomaritimum aestuariumsis | reverse complement strand
AAGTTCAGAAAATAAGGAAAAATGCCAGGAAATTATCAAATCTTGCCTTGAAAATGCGCAAAATGCGCTAGATGTGGCAAGAGATAAACGAGAATTTGCAGATGAGACTCGCTCAAAGGCCCTTGCATTCACAGGGGAGATTTTGATGTCTCATGTGATGAATTTTATCCTAAAAAGTAACGGAATGGCCTGTGATACGGTAAATTATGAGAATTGGCCCATAATCACAGATAACAACATAGAATCTACTAATTTTCTTGCCTCTGAATCAAGGTCAAGATTAGACTATACTGCAAAATTGGTAGAAGAAAATGACATTGTAACTATTGGCGGATTTATCGGAAAAACAGTTGATGGTATAACTACTACTTTTGAGAGAGGTGGCTCAGATAGAACAGCGGCTGATCTTGGAATATTATTTCACAAAATTTATGATACAAAAATTGATTTTGAAAAGGATAGTGCTGTAGTTTCAGCAGATCCCAAAATTGTTGAAAAAGATCTGACTGATGTTAATCAATTATCATACAATGAGGCAAGATTGGCAGGTATGTTTGGAATGAAGATTTTGGATCCTATTGCAATAAAAGAGATCTTGGAAAACGGAGTTGAAGTTCCAATAATTATCACAAATATGAAAGACCCATCCAAAGTCACTACAATCAAAAGAGTTCCTGACAAAAAAGAAGGGCATCCAATTAAAATTGTAACAGGGAAAAAAAATTGTGCAATATTTAGAATTGAGACAAGCTCTATTCAGAAATTGCTAACATCACTTGAGAAAGATAAACGGTACAGTGAGTTTATCATTTTGTCACCATTTACTAAAGACGGGACAGAGTTTTCACGAATGTTGTTTTTGGATGCAGATTATGTAAAACGAAATGAAAAATATTTCCTAGCTTTTGATCCTCTAGCTACAATAACTTACAACAGAGGCGTCATCACATTGATTGGGGACGAGATGTGGAGAGTTCAACAAGTAGCATCACGGACCAGCTCAAGAATTGGTGAGGCAGGATTAAACATTTTGAATATGGATGCACAAGAAGAAACTTCACGAATAATTATTGTTGTTGAAGATTCTGATGATAACATCAGCAAAGCAATTAGTGCAATTCATGACGAGAAATCAAAGATTAACTTTGTTTAATTGAGTGAAATTGGCCCTACGGGTTTACACCTGTAGCGCCATGTTGGGTTTGTTCTTGGACCTTTATCTAGAGTTAGTCCGGCGTTTCCCACAACACGCGATAATTATGATACTCGTTACTAGTATTTAGAGCTGATCTATATAGAATCATTCACGTACGCTCAGCTACATACCAAAATACTATTCCTGCTCCGATTATGGCATACCACTTGAAATTTTTCTTGTTTGTAAAAATATTAGGTGATGCTAATTCGTCCTCACCGTATGTAGCTAGCCTAATTTTTCGCATCTCAAAGGCCTGGCCAACTAAACCAATAACCAACAATGCTATTCCAATAAAGCCAAAAGTCCAGTTCATACACTGAGTTACTTTTTGCCGAATATTTACTTTGTAGGTAAAATATGCCAAAAAAAGATAATTCTTTAAATTAGCATAGTATTTTTGCTCTCCTATGAAAGAAATAGGAAAGATTTGGATGAATGGAAAACTAGTCCCATTCAAGGATGCCAAAGTTCATGTTTTAACTCATGCTTTACATTATTCGACCTCAATATTTGAGGGGATTAGATGTTATAATACCAAAAAAGGACCAGCAGTATTTCGATTAGAAGAACATGTAGAGAGATTCTTCAAATCAGCAAAATTGTATTCTATGAAGATGGAGTTTTCAAAAAAAGAAATTTCAGATGCAATTCTAAAAACAGTAAAGGCAAGTGGACTAAAGGAGTGCTACATCAGACCACTTGCATACTATGGTTATGGAACAATGGGCCTTACTCCAACTCAAAATAAAGTAGATGTATCTATTGCTTGTTGGGAATGGACTATGGGTGAATCAAAAGCAGGTAAGTTTTCAGGTGCAAAATGCAAAGTATCAAGTTGGATTAAGATTGATTCACGATCTCAGCCAATGCAGGCAAAAGCTGCTCCAAACTATTCAAACGCAGCATTAGCTAGAGTAGAAGCACTTGAGAATGGATATGATGAGGCAATTATGCTAAATTGGCAAGGAAAAGTTGCAGAAGGAAGTGCAGAAAACATTTTCATTGTAAAAGATGATGTGATTCAGACACCACCACTGTCTGCTGGAGGACTAGAAGGAATAACAAGAGATAGTGTAATTCAGATTATCGAAGAGAATGGGGGATTTGTAATAGAGCGGGATCTTGAAAGAGATGATCTGTATAATGCAGATGAGATCTTTATGACGGGAACTGCAGCTGAGGTAAAATCAGTTACACAAGTCGATAAGATAAAGATAGGAAACGGAAAGATGGGTAAAATTACAAAGGCATTACAAAAATCATTTACAGATGTTGTTATGGCACAAGATGAAAGATTCTTGCCATGGTTGACCTTTCTTTAGCTGAGAAGCTTTTTACAGACAATTCTGCAAGTAGATTTATGGATTCTTGTGCCTCAGGAGATACAGATGATGTTTGTTGGTTTTGCAGAAAAGGCAGACACGAAGACTGTATGAAAGAAATTCCAGTGGATGGAAAATCAGACGGACCTCATGATTGCACATTTGATACAAAAATGATTCCATGCAAGTGTCAGCACTAAACTAAGCAACAAATACAGGAGTACAAAACAAATCACATGGATTATGATAAAGAGTATTGGGATAATTATGCTAAAGAAAATGAATCTCGATACAATGAAGAATTTGCCAAATTTATCAGAGACTTGACAACTTCGTTGCGTTGTACAAGTGTATTAGAGATAGGGTGTGGCACTGGAGTTGATTTGAGACTATTTCCTGATACATTTGAGGTACACGGAGTTGATTTGAATGATTTGGCGTTGGATTTTGCAAAAAAGAAAAGTCCAGAATTTGACTTTAAGAAAGGCTCAATTACTGAATTGCCGTTTTCTGATTCTGCAATTGACATTATTTTTACCCACAAATTTTTGAATTGTCTTTCTGATGAGGACCTAGAGAAGGGAGTATCTGAGATGTACCGTGTTGCAAGACGCTATATTGTAAATTGTGAAGTATTCGATGAATCCGAATCAAAAATTGATGATGTTTTTAGAAGACGAAATATGCTAAAGCGATGGAGTAATTACAAAGTCAAAATAATCAGCGATGTAGATATGCATGAAGATATTGAACCTGAAAAAATTAGATTCACCTTATTGAAGAAATTAGATGAATAAATTGCATCTAAAGTTATAGTTAGAAAGATCTATAAAGCAAATTTTGCTGAAATGAGCATGGCAAGTTGGTGGGAAGGTTTACCAAAAGAGTTTGAGACTGATTTAGAAGATTTGTCAATTGAACAATAATTTTTAAAATTTTAAATTAAAAAAGCGGGTCTAGAGGGATTCGGACCCTCGACAACCGGATTAAGAGTCCGGTGCGCTACCTGGCTGCGCCATAGACCCACAAATCTAGCTGATCCTCGTGTTGTTATTAATCTTAAGATTATAAAAGAAAATAAAATTTAGTTTTGTGCAGTAGCTTCAACTTCATTGTACTTTTCTAAAATTGCAGTTAGTACAGTTGAAACTGGTACATCGTTCATCTTTTTCTTTTCGGCAAGAAGTTTTTGGTATGCATCCAAGGTAATGTATACAGGAATAGAACCGTTTCCTTCAAGTAAACCTCTAACATTGTAGAGTGCTGTTTCCATTCCTTTTTCAGCAGATTTTGCAAACTTTGCCTTGTCTAAAATGGAACCTAATGGACCAAATGGCATTTCATAATCTACTGTCATAGTTACTCTTGTAAGATTTTCACCTAGTGACTTGAACTCATTTGAGATTTGCCATCTTTTGAATGGACCTTCAAATTGTTTGGCAGTAATTTTCTCATTTCTGAGGAATTCTGTTGTTTCACAATCCCATTCTAGGCGTTTGCCGCTAAAATCACCAATTACTCTAAAGGTTGTTCCAACACCCATTCCATCTTTGATATCCATAGGAACTACAGTCATTCCTACAGAATCATTTTTGATTTGATCAGAAACATGTTCTGGTCTTGCAAAATAGGTAAAAACATTCTCTACTGGTGTCTTAATATCGATTGATTTACTTACGACAGTCAACGAATCTGTTTCTTGCCAATAAGGATTTAAAGGTTTTGAAGATTTTCCGAGGCAAATTGATTAACACTATATTCATGGAAAAATATCAGTTGATGGATTGATAAAATTGCGATCAATTGTCTTGATGATTTTTCTGTTCTTAATTATGGTGCCTGTTGCTTCTGAGGCTTTTGCCCACTCTATGTTTAATTCTGCTGAATCATTTTTGGGCGGGTATAGAGTTCAGGTTGCAACATTGCCTGAATTTCCTCAGATAGGGGAGCCTTCCACTATTTTGGTTCGAGTGACTGATTCGGACTTTGAGGAAGTCGACGGGTTTACTATGGGAATTCGGTTTTTTTACAACGAGCAGCAAATTGATGCACTACCCCCCAAGTCATACCAAGGCGCACATGTAGACTATGAATACATTTGGGAAAAATCTGGAAATCACATAGTAAGAGTTGACTTGTATGATATGGAAGAAAATCCAGGAGTTTTGACTTATACATTTAACATGGGAACTCAGAGTCCCTTTGGACAAATTTTCTTTATAGCAATAATAATTGGAGCATTGACTATGTTGGGCGTTATAATTTACATTTATTTTCCAAATATACTAAAACCAAAATCTAGGTCTTAGCTTCGATTGTAGATTTTGATATTCTAAAGGCAAACAGAGTAGTAAGCAGAACCATTGCAAATAAAAGAATTCCAACGCCCAAGTGAATTGACACTAAGACTGCATGAAGCATTGTATCAATTACAACAGCACCCAAAGTGATTTGTGTTACTACTAGTACTCCTGCAAAAGTACTTGTGAATTTGATTTTTCGGTCTGCATTTTTATTCATCCAACTTGCTACTGTAGTGGCAAGAACTAGTGTTCCAGTAGTTGCAGCAACTAGTCTGTGAATCCATTCTATAAGATATTCTTCATCTGGCATTACTCCATTAGGACATAAAGGCCATTCAGGACAAGTAAGACCAAGTCCTGCAGCTGAGATGTATCCTCCAACAAACATTAGAGAGTACAGAACAATTAGAGTTGCAAGAGCAAGATATTGGATTGCCAATTTTATTCTACGATAAATGAGCCTTGCATGCCGAGTGAAGCATGTCCTGGTACAGTACAGATGTAATAGTATGTTCCAGGTGCACCTGCTGTGAATGTGACACTGCCGGATTCTCCTGCCTTTAGTGGTGCTGCCGAAGATGCTATTTCAGAGCCCCAAAGAGAATTATTGAAATCATCAGGAGATGCTACAACTCCAAATGCATGGAAGCCTTTACCTCCATTTATTGCAGTAAATGTTACCTCATCACCTGAATTTACGACAAAGTCAGGGTTGTGTCCTGGTTCACCAGTTAATGCGTCAAATGCCAAGTCACTGAATCCGTCTTCAGATTCAACAAAGGTGACACTAAAGTCATGACTAACTCCAGTTGGGGCTGCTGCTTCTGCTGGAGCTGCTGAATCAACTACAATTATTTCTCCAACCATGCCCAATTCTCTGTGACCTGGTACTGTACAGATGTAATAGTATGTTCCAGGTTCGGTTGGTACAAATTCAGATGAATCTGACTCGCCTTCTTTGAGTGGGCTTGCAGCACTTGCAACTTCACTTCCAGGAATTATACCTGCAAATCCTTCTTCGTCAGCAGTAACTCCAAATGCATGGAAGCCTCCATCTTGGTTTTTCACGTTGAAAATAATTTTGTCGCCGACTGCGGCATTAATTGTAGGATTGTGTCCTGGTTCACCAGTTAACGCGTTAAATGCTAAATCACTAAATCCATCTTCAGATTGAACAAAATTCAAATCAACTGTAATTGTTTGGCCTGTAGCTACTGCAGGTGCACCATGATCTGCTGCACCACTCATAGAGGCTGCAACTGGGGGTGGTGCGGATATCCAATAATCCCACATGCCAAAGAAGATTGCACCACCTACAATACAAATTCCTAGCATAATTGCCATCATTTTTCCTGTTCTTGCAGGAGTGGTTCGATATACAGTTTCAGTTTCGCTCATCTTTCATTATCTCCTAGTGGTGTGGGTTCTTTGATTCAAATGGATAGTAGTACTGACCACCAAGGTTGAATGGGTCGTGAATGTCTGCAGGTTTTCCTTTTGCAGAACTGTGAATGAGGTTTATCAAGAATATTACCATACTTACGCCAATGATCATTGCACCTACTGTGGCAATTTGGTTCATTGCAATCCATTCAGGAATTGCAGGATAGTCAAAGATTCTACGTGGCATTCCGTATAATCCAAGTACGTGTTGGGTGAAGAATACCAAAATTGTTCCTATAAAGGACAAAACAAAGTGAACTTTACCCATGGTTTCATTGTAAAGTCTTCCAGTAACATATGGGAACATGTAGTAAATGTAACCTATTGTACCAAAGGCAATAGTTCCCATCACAAATAGATGGAAGTGACCAACTACCCAGTATGTATCGTGTGTTGTAAAGTCCAATGGCATTGCAGCATTTGCAACTCCTCCGGCTCCTGCTGAGAAGAACAAAGCAATTCCCCCAATAGCCCACATCATTGGAGTAGCAAATTTAATTCTGCTATTCCACATTGTAGCAATAAAGTTGAATACGTGCATACCAGATGCTGGTACTGCTGCCAATGTTCCAATCATAAATACTGTTTTTTCGGTAAATGTCATTCCAGTTGCATACATGTGATGTGCCCATGATGAGAATCCAACTATTGAAAGTAATACAAATGCAAAGATTCCTGAACCCTTGCTAAATATTGGTCTTCTTGAAAATCTTGGTATAATTTCATACATCATTCCGATTGCTGGAATAACTAGTACGTAGACTTCTGGATGGAAAGTGAACCAGAACAAATGGGCGTATGCTATAGGGTCTCCTCCCATTGCAGGGTTGAAGAATCCTGTGACTCCTAATCTATCTGTCAGGAGCATCAATAGTGCCGCTGCAAATGTTGGAATTGCGACAAGTACAATTAATGATGATGACAAAAAGGACCAAGCCAACAATGGAACTTGTCCTATAGACATGTCAGGATGTTTACATTTCAAAATTGTTACAACAAAGTTAATTGCACCAAGGACAGAGGAAATACCCAAAATCTTTAGTCCAAATATCCACATGTCTGCTGCTGGACCTGGTGCACTAATGATAGAGTATGGTGGTGTTGCATACCAAGTAAAGTCAGCAAAGCCTAACCAAATTAGAGCACCGCCAGGTGGAATCATCCAAAATGCGATTGCATTTAGTTTTGGATATGCCATATCTTTGTATCTTACCATAATTGGAACAAAGTAGTTACCAACTGCAGATGCACTTGGAAGTAAGAACAAGAAGATCAAAGTAGTTCCGTGAACCGTAAAGATTCTGTTAAAGGTCATAGAATCTGCAATCAACTGAGATCCTGGTAAGAACAGTTCTGCACGAATTAACAGTGCAAGAGCTCCGCCCAAGAACAAAAATGCAATAGACATGATAAGGTAAAGCAGACCCACATCTGTGTGATGTGTTGAGAACATTATTTGCCAGATTGGACGTGGTTTTTGTAGTTCTAGTACCATTAGTTATCTACCTCGCAAATATTCGAATAAAATTTGGTTAAAAGCGTTAGTATCATGTTGATGGCTCCTCCACAACTAATTTACCTCTCATATTATAATGAATTAATCCACAATACTCTCTGCATTGGATATCGTGTTCGCCTGCTTTGTCAGGTGCAAACCAAACAGTGTTAACTCTTCCTGGAATTGCATCCATTAAGACGACATAGTCATGAATGTTAAAGGAATGATTAACATCAATGGAATGAATTTCAAACTTGTATGCTTTTCCTGCTTCTACATGTAGGGTTCCTACTTCTTTTGTTCCATCTTCATGCTCGAATTGCCAGTACCACTGAGCACCAGTTACTTTAATCACTTCAGCATCTGCTGGAACGTGTTCTACTAGTCTCTCAACATTCCAGGCCTCTGCACCTACCCAAAACATCAAGGCAACAATGACTCCAACGTAAATCCATTCGGGCCAAGTAGAGTGTCCTGCCATCTACCAGTTACCTTCCTTTTCATATGGAGTAGGTGTTGCTTTTGGATGGGATTCTCTGAATCTCCAGCAAATCCAAATCATAGTTCCAGAAACTACAGCACCTACAGTAAATGCTACAGTCATCATTCTAAAGAATAGATTCCAAATTAAGACTCGTCTGTCCATATACTGACCAGGCTCGTCAGGTGCTGCAAAAACGTGATCCACTGTGGGAACAATAACTAAAACTGCCAATACTAAGAATAGACCAAGTAGATTCCTCATTATCGGTGACTGACGTGACCTATGATTTCTATTTAAGGGTTTTCAAGATTATTATCTACCAATCTTGATCGAAACGACTTGGATGCATTACGTTAATGCCACCAACTGAAAATTTTCGTTTGTATTCTCGAAATATGTTAAGGGAAGCATTTGCAATGATTAGCTCAAACAAGTTTTCCGGACTTAGAGAAACTACAGTGGAAAGCATTGCCTTGATCGGGTCCATGTGTGTTACTAGTACTACATTCTCATCTGGGTGATTGTCAATTACATGATCAACTATTCCTAGTACTCGTTTTTTTACATCTGCAAAAGTCTCAACACCATTGTGTGCAATTTCTAATTCACCACGATAGAATTTCATAAACACATTACCATGACTGTTAAAAATATCATCATAAGGCATGCCAGTAAATTTTCCCATGTCAAGCTCAATTAAGCGATCATCAATTCTTACATCAACTGATGTATGCTCTGCAACAATCTCGGCAGTGTTCTTTGCTCTCTCAATTGGACTAGAGTAGATTGCAGAAATGTTCATGTCTTCTAAGAATTTAGCTGCTTTTTTTGCTTGGTCATGTCCTTTATCTGTTAAAGGAACACCTGGCGTACGGCCAGAAAGAATTCTTTCAGTGTTGTTTTTAGCTTGACCATGTCTTAGAAAAATTATAGAGCCCAATTAGATCGGATTTCATATAGAGATAATAATAACATTGTCAGATAACAAACATGAAAGTAGGAATTATTGGCGGAACCGGTGGCATGGGAAAAGGTTTTGCTCTTAGATGGTCTAAAAACAATGATGTTATTGTTGGATCAAGGGATGCCGGACGAGCTGCAAGTTCTGCTGAAGAATATACAAATTTGGCAAAAGAATCCTTTGGACAAATTAATGGAACAATTAGTGGAAACGATAATTTATCAGTTGCAAAAGAAAGTGATGTTTTGGTTT
>JACEMX010000097.1 GCA_013867335.1 Candidatus Nitrosomaritimum aestuariumsis | reverse complement strand
GATATTACGTTATAGAAGACTTTGAGCTTGACTTTCACTCAGAAATTTCAGATGCATCAAGAATTGGTATAATTACAGGTTCAACACTAGCTGAAGAAAAATATGATGTTACAGGGCAAGGAATTACAATTGCAGTAGTTGATACGGGGGTGGATTTCTCAAACCCCGACATTCAAGATTCTCTTGCAAGAGACAAGAAAAACTATCCAATAATGATTGATCCTGATGGCCAGGGATTAATCCTGACTAATGCTACATTTTTTGCCTTTATTGATGATGATAATATCATCCGAAATTACAGTAAAGCGTTACCGGAAGGAATTACATCTGGAGTTTATGTCAACAAAGAAGGAGTTTTTCTTGACATTGCTCAAGATGGCAAGGGTACACAGGTTCCGATATACAACTCATTTTTTCCACAAGCCGGCTCACAAGTTGTTTTTAATGGAACACTGGCAACTGATATTAAAATTGGAAATAACAACAGAGACTATATCCAATCAAAAAGTGGAGTTTATCATCTTGGTATAATGTATCAGGGTAGTTTTTCCGGACAAGTACGAATTCAAGTGGTGCCAGTTCTTTTTGTTGACTCTAATGAGCCAGGAAAATATGATACAATAATTCCAGATCTATCTACATCATGGGAGGATTACACTAGGTTTGATTTAGAGCCTGGTGAAAAACCAAATTATGATTTTGATTTTACTGATGAAAAACCCATTGTATTGGGTAGCGGAAACGAGTTTTTAGTCTATGACTCAAATGATGATGGCAAAATTGATTATTCTGCTGGAACACTAGGTGCTCAGGTTTTAGATATTCACAATGTTATTCAAAATAAAACGATAAACATTGATGATAATCTAAATGCCATAAACGGCACACTTCTTCCTCCAATTGATCCTGATGGAGAATTTTTTGGAGTAATGACGGACTTTATGGGACATGGTACTGCTAGTGCCGCATCAATTAGCTCAAAAGGTGTGCAAGAATATGATATTTACAACAATACCTCAAAGTATGTGATTAAAGGTGTAGCACCTGGAGCAAAAATTGTTCCAATAAAGGCGCTATGGTTTGGAGATACAGTTTATGGCTGGCTGTGGGCAGCAGGATTTGAGCAAAAAGAAGACAAGTGGAAATTTTCTGGAAAACCAAATGTCGATATAATCTCTAACAGTTGGGGAATCTCAAATTTTCCTTCTCTCAATTCTGCTCCTGGAATGGATATTTTATCATTAATTCAAAGTATTTTGGTAACACCGCATTCTTTGGATCCAGACTATCCTGGAATTACAATTGTATCTAGTTCGGGAAATTCAGGTCCAGGATATGGAACTATTGGAATGCCTAATGCATCACCTTTTGGAATTGCAGTTGGAGCTACTACAAACAATGTTTTTGTTGGTTATGGACCATTTGAAAATCAACCAAGATTTGGAAACAACACTACTCATTACAACCATGTTGTGGATTTTTCTAGTAGAGGTCCTGGAATTATTGGAGATCCTAAACCAGACCTTATGAGTATTGGTGCACATGGATTTGTACCATCATCCATGTTAAAATCTGAAAAAGACTCGAAAAAAGAATCATTTTCTTTGTTTGGCGGAACTAGTATGGCAGCACCAATTGTTTCTGGAAGTGCAGCCGTTTTAATGGAGGGACTACACAAACAGTCAAAAGATTATGATCCATTTTACATAAAAAATATCCTAATGTCTACTGCAACAGACTTGCACAATGATCCATTCAATCAAGGATCAGGACTAGTAAATGTAGATTCTGCACTTCAATTTGTAAATGGAGAAAATGGAGTTTTTGTTGTTTATAATGATGCATCATACGACAACATAAAAAAAATTCTAGACCCAGTGGCTGATTCGTATAATTCTACTGCAATTGGATTTGATAATTTTAAAATCCCTTCAAAGTCAATGCCCATGACTAGCTGGTTTGCAGGACACTTGTTACCTGGCGAGAAAACATCAACAACCTACACAATTGAAAATCCTACTGAAAAACCAATTGAAATCAAAATAAAATCCCAAAAAACATCTCTAATAAAAAAAGATCAACTTGATGGAGAGACCAAAGTTAGACAAAAGGATCTAAACTACCTAAAAGACGATGAATTAAAGGAAAAGCCCGCATACACTCCAAACTATATCAAACTCTCTGATGTCAAATCACACAAAGCGTTGGGAGAATTTTACAGTAAAGAAAATCCAATTCCAGAAGATACTGAATTATTGATACTAAATGTAAATTTCCCCTTTACTACATTTATGAATAAAACAGATGACCTTTATGCAAATGATCTGAGAATTTCCTCGCTTTATCTTTATGATTGGACTGATCACAACAATAACACAAAAGTTACCAGTGATGAGTTATCTCTTGTTAGTAGAGCTGGTTCATGGGGAACAGTACAAGAATTACGAATATCACAACCAAATGAAAAATTTGAAGGTACTCCCATAGTTGGAGTGTATCCAGTTCCTACAAAATTCTCTTACTGGGTTGGTGATACATACCTCAACGCCACATCTATGGATTATACTTTGTCTGCAAGTTACTATCAAAAACAAGACTGGCAGATAATTTGGCCAGAAGAATCAACAATCACTGTACCTCCAAATGATTCTGTTGATGTAAAAATTAATCTAAGTTTACCTGATGAAATTCAGACAGGTGTTTATCAGGGATTTTTGATTTTTGAAGGAGAAAAACATGCTGTGAATTCGCCAGTATCATTTGCAATAAAACAACCAATAAACCAAAAAGATACTCCAATTATAATTTCAGGAAATCAAAGTGATGATATTCTTTATGGAAATGGATACATCAAAGGAGCATTTGATATGGCTAATCGTTACATGGCAGGGGATTGGAGGCAATATTATTTTGATATTCAAGATGACTCTATCAACTCTGCTGCAATTGAATTATCCTGGGATACCGATGACACAAATCTATCCGTTTTCGTTATGAATCCCAACGGCGAAATTGTACAAACCAATATGCCATCAGGAATATTTGGACATTTTCTTGGTTGGGCATCCCTTGATTGGTTAGGTGGTTCAGCATTCAGCCAAGGAGGCGGATTTTATCCTGTAAAAAATAAAGATGATACATCAACTGTAATTTATGTTCCAATCAATCAAACTGGTACATACTCGATTTTAGCACATTCAACTTTGTTTGGAGGAAACTCGACTACTGAACCAATCACACTTGCAGCAAAATTCTCCACCATTTCAGCAGATTTACAGCTAGAACTAAATGAATTAAATCAAAAACAGATACAACCAGATCTAATACCAAATGACACACAACCTACTCCTCAAACCCCACAAGAAACTAGTGAGGAATCATCCATTCAAAAGAAACCAGAACTTATCGAGAAAACAACACAAGAATCAATTTCAACTCTAGACAAAACAACAGAAGAGACATTTCCAACTCAATTAACTATTGGAATTGGTATTGGAATTGCGATCGGATTGGCCTTTGTTTTTATCACGAGACGAAATTCAGATAAATAATTGAACAAGGTTTATAAGCAATTTGGCGAGTACGTCAGCTTGAATGTCAGAGCAGGGGACGCAAAAATCTGGCGGGTTATCCAGACGAGACTTTCTAAAATTAATGGGTGCTGCAGGAACAGGTCTAGCGTTTGCTCCGTTTATTCCATTTGGAAATTTCATGCCAAACCCATCATCTGCAACACTTGAAAAAGTTCCAGTGATTTTACCTGATGGCACTCAAGCTAACATTGATACTTATCCAATTAATCATGCTGAAGTTATTACATATCCTTCAACTGGAGATGCTGCCCTTGACGCAGAAGCATTTCGAAAATGGCAATTCATTAGATTACCCGAAGAATTAGGAGGTGCAAAAAAGGACATTTCGGCATTTAGAGGATACAGTATGATTTGTCTTCACCTTTGGTGTTTATGGAAATATTGGCCCGATGAAGGAAGAAAACGAGGCGAATGTCCATGCCATGGAAGTATGTATGATGTAATGACAGGAACTGCATATGTTGGACCAGCATCTGTTCAAGCTGCTCCTTCAAACACATTACCAAAACTAAATTTCGAATTGGATTCAGATGGCTTTTTATGGATTATGCCGCCTAAATGGGGTGTGAATGACAATGGAGTAATTGGATATGGCCGTTTCGCTTAGCAGAAGAACTGGGGTAACAGCCTTCTTCTATTGGCTATGGGATGGATTAGATAGATCAATTTTCACTGCAATAAAATTTTCATTCCCTGCAAGATTTGTAAGTCCGTTTGGATTTTTAGGAATGCTTACATTCATTGTATTTGTAATTCTTGGAATTTCTGGTGCGTTACTCATGTTTTACTACCAACCAATTTTAGATAGAGCATGGGATAGTGTACAATTTATCAACGATGAAGTACCTTTTGGATTCCATATTAGAAATATTCACTATCATGGTTCAAACGCTATGGTTCTCATGGCAGTACTCCACATGTATTATCAATACTTTAGTGGACGATACAAAATTCGAAATGAAGTTTTATGGGTTACAGGAGTTATTCTTGGTGTAGTTACAATTCTTGAAGCCTTTACTGGTTATGATGTTATTTTTAGTGAAAGAGCAGAGCTTGCAATTAGTATTGCAGCATCGCTTACAACCTCCATACCGATAGCTGGACCTGTAATTCGTGATGCGGCGCTTGGTAGCGGTTTCTCTGACTTTGTATTAAGATTCTATGCGCAACATGTGTTCCTACTACCTATTGTTATGCTTGGGTTAATGGCAGTACACTTCCCACGATTCCTGGTATTTGATGTACCTATGGTCATGGCAATTGCTGGTGCGATTCTGATTACAGGTGGCGTTTTCCCAATTGATTTGGGATTCAAATTTGAACCAACAGTACCTCCAGGTGTAACGGTTCCTGAATGGTATCTTACAGGAATTTACGCATTCATGAGAACTCAATATGACAAATTTGTAACTGGGCTTCTTTGGCCTCTGATATTTATCATAGCGTTAGCTTTGATACCATTCCTAGACCGATACAAGAAATTTTCATGGAGAGACAGACCTATGATCACAGCCTTTGGAATTACAGGATTAGCACAAATAATGGTCACAACGTATTGGGGCTTTTACATATCTCCAGATGTGTCCATACCTCTAGTGGAGAGACTAGTCATTGATCCAATATTCTTCTACTCTGTAATGATTTTGTTAGTTCCAATGGGCTTTGGATTTACATACATGATGATAAAGCTAGCAAATGAATCCGAAAGAAAAGCTAAACTCCACAAAGAAAATGCACCACAAAAGGTTGCAGCAATTAATCTTTCAGAAAAATGGATAAACTGGCTACTTGTAGCACTACTTGCCTTCCAAGTTCTGCTAAACATTGCAGCATACAATGCAGCACTGACTGGCATGAAGAACATATCCTTGTTCTTTGTAGGATTGATACTGTTGGTATTTGCAGGATTCTTCCACATCTACAGATATGGAATGGCTCAAGCAAAAAATCCACCTCCTCCTCCACCAGCTCCAGAACCTGAGGAAATGCCAAAATTACAAGAGCCACAAAAAACTGGAGAATCTAGTCCAATTCCAGACGCCGAAAAATCAGAAGGCAAAAAAGAACTAGCCCCAGAAATTCAGACTCCAAAAGCAAAAACAGAATCTGGAACTGGTAAAGATGTAAGTGCAGGATCAAAAGATGATGTCTCTAAATAATATTTTTTCAAATTCTAAAAACTTTATAAGAACTCTGAGAGGAAAAAAATTATGAGTTCTTCTACAACTAGTCATGCATATGGTGTAGGTTTAATTGCATTACTTGTTGCAGTAGGCGCTAGCACAATTTTCTATACTGGGTTTTATCTTCCAGAATCATTGGCCAAACCATCTGTTCCTGAACACATTCTAAAACCAGAGGGAACTTTGATTATTGATATTGTCGTGGGTGCAGTTAACGAAGGAGCAGACAATTATGTTCCAAACAAGGCAGTTGCTACATTAGAACAGAATAATTTGGTCAAATGGATAAACCTTGACGATACACCTCATACAGTATCTCCAGATCACAGGACTTCAGATGCTTATAGTGGTGATTTTGGTTCTGCAGGGGTTTTAATGCCTGGTGAAGAATATGAGTTCCTTTTCACAGCACCACAAGAGATTCACTATCACTGTCAACCACATCCATGGATGACTGGAACAATCATAATTGAGAAAAGCAGATTCTAGGAATATTTTGCAAAAATTATCTGACTTTCAATTTCTTTGTGCTGCTCAATTATAGACACTCTGAACTTTACTTCATGCTCTTGAGTTGGCTCAAATGAAATTTCCGCAGTAAACTCTGCTTTGTTTTCTGGCATTACATTCCTATTAATGAAAAGCCTTGAAACATTTTGAGATATTTTTTTTCCATTATATGACTTGTAAATAATATGCTCATTTGAATCCAAAATTGTAGTATTGATTACCACTCCGTCATATCTACCAGGATACGATACAGATATTGTTCCTTTAATTTCTGAATTAGGCTTAATATCTTTGGAATTTAGATTAAATTCAATATCCTTCATGATGAAATATGATTTTAATCTGAATAAATTTGTTAGAGCGGGCCCAAAGGGCTTCGATCCCTTGACCATTGGATTAGAAGTCCAACACTCTATCCATGCTGAGCTATGGGCCCAAAAATCAGCAAAGTAATTACTATTTTAAGGGTTTACAACCATCCTTTCTGGTAGTTTTCTCTTTCCATTTTAAACAAAAATTGCTGGGCAAATCCAGCATACGGGCCAAAGTATTCCCTTGTTTTTTCATGTAAAATGTTGTATTGTTTATCTGTGATACCTTTTGTATGTATCTCAAAAATGCTTGGAAAATATTTCTGCAAAATTCTAATTGTCCATCTGTCTAGTGGAAAGGACTCTAGTTTCTCCAAAGAAAACAATAAGATACAATCTGCAACTTTGTTTCCTATTCCGGGAACTTTGCAAAGTACCTCCTTTGCTTGTTCATAACTAGATTTTTTTAAATAATCAAAATCAATTTCACCGGAAACTACCATTTTTGAAGCCTCAATAATGTACATTGATCTATAACCTGCACCACAATTCTTGACATCCTCTACGGATGCAGATGCAAGTATTTTGGGTTCTGGAAATAAAAAAAATTCTTTTCCGTCAAAGAGAATTTTTTCCCCAAAATTTTTACAAATATTTTCCAATGTGAATTTAATTTTTTGAATGTTTGAGTTTGATGAAACAATAAATGAAATAAAACATTGAAAAGGATCTTGTCTTAATAATCGAAGTCCAAAAAATTCATCTACTGCATGTTTTGTTGTTTTATCCTTACAAATTGATTGAATTATTCTTTTAATGTCATCTTTTTCTCTAAAAAAATCTGTTTTCTGTTTGGAGTATGTTTTAATTTTACAAGACTTGTTTATTCGTAAAACATTTTGTCCATCAATCCCATACCAATTATTTTTTAATTTTTGCCAAAGAAAAACTTGACCGCTATTAATCGTGTTCTCTAAATCAATTTTACAGTAATCAATCATTTCAAATGGAAATAACTTCATTTACTTCAGGAGCATGAGCCTCAAAACCGAATTTATCATGTATTTCTTGGGCAAATCTCTCACAAGACTCCATATCTCCATGCACTGTCAAAACTTTGGGATTTCCTTTTATTTTTTCAACAATTTCAAAAAGTTCTTTCCTATCTGCATGCCCCGAAAACTGAAATTGCTTTACCTCTGCTGCAACATTAAGCTCCTTTCCTCTACTTGTTACTTTACCATCATCAAGTAATTTCTTGCCAGGTGTACCTTCACCTTGATATGATACAAGGGCTATTCCATTTTTACTGTCAAATGACAATTGTTGAAGATAATAAGTTGCATTTCCTCCAACTAGCATCCCAGCTGGCGAAATAACAACACATGGCTCTTCTAATGCTCGTTTTCTTTTTTCGTGGTCTTTTACTGCAATTGCCTCGTTAATTGCATCTGCGAAAACTTCTGGGTCTCTAAGGTAACTTGGATGCCTGAACATAATGTCATTTACTTTAAGGGCCATTCCATCCATTATGATTTTATGTTTAAAGTTTGAACTTCGTAAAATGCATGCCATCTCCTGAGAGCGTTCAACTGAAAATGATGGTATAAACAACACACCTTTTCTATCCATAACCTCATTTGCAAATTCAATTAGTTGTGTTTCTGATTCTTTTCTTGGAGTTTGTTCTGTTTGTGAATATGTACTTTCCATTATTAGAAGATCAATATCTCCAATATCCAAATCTGCCTCTCGTAGCATCCTAGAACCATGAGTCTTGATGTCTCCTGTGTAGAACATTTTCTTTTTTTCAGATTCCACTAAAACACTACTTCCTCCAATAACGTGTCCAGTTTCTCTTAATTCGAAGGTGGCATTTCCTTTGGTAACTTTTTGTTTATATCCTATTTCTTTTGCATTTCTCATCATATTGTTTAATTCTGGAAGTCCAAATGGTTGAGCATCTTTGGTAATTTTTAACATATCTTCAATAAGTAATTGTGATAAATCCATAGTAGGTGGTGTGGCATAAACATCGGTATTTCCACTAACAAACAATGATGGGACATTTCCAGAATGATCCAAATGTGCATGGGTGATTATTATTGCATCCAAATCTTTTGGTTTTACATGAAGTGGATATCCTGGAGGAGATCCACGTTTTCCAAATAAAACTCCGTAATCCAGTAAAAGATTAGTTCCATTACAATTAACTAAAAACCCTGAACGGCCGACTTCATTTGCAGCTCCTAAAACTTTTACATCCAAGAAATATCATGAATTCAATTCTATGTTAATACCTTGCCAAGTGGGATCCGATCATTACGTACAATATGGAATCTACAAAAGCTTTAATTAGTGCAAGCTAAGATCCGATCCACATGGGAAGATCCTATGATGAGTGGATAGCTCAACAAGACCAAGCTCTTGTTGCAAAAACTCGTGCAGGCGATGAAGGAAATAAAGTACTTCTTAACCAAATAAACTGGATTTGGGTTCACAATCTTATGAACAAGAAAGCAGACCTTAATCCAACATCTGCAGAATTACTAGATTGGGTAACTTCTGGTCAGATTGATGCAATGAGAAAATAAACGTGATTAACACGTTATCTTTTTGTTTTTTAGATTCTACAATGATTTTACCCACACATGTGTTTTTAGATCGATCAATTTCATAACAGGGTTATGATAATCAATCATGGTTTAAATAGCAACAGAGCAAAAAATTATTGAATAAAATGCCAATCGCAATACTTCCAGACATCGATGAGCAGAGATGTATCGGATGTGCACTATGTGTAGAAATCTGTACAACTCTTGGCCCAGATGTCCTTAGAGTAAAACCAGTTGAAGGCTGGAAGAGAGGTAAAGCATTTGTCTTTTACCCAGAAAGATGTATTTCTGATGGTGCATGCATCGGTGTATGCCCAACAAAATCAATCTTTTGGATGAGACCAATGAATTACAC
>JACEMX010000146.1:34554-37576 GCA_013867335.1 Candidatus Nitrosomaritimum aestuariumsis | reverse complement strand
GATGTAACTAATTTTAAAGTAGGTGACCGAGTTGTCTCTCATTCAAATTTAGCATGTAGAGTTTGCAAAGCATGTACTGATGGAAGAGAATTTGATTGTACCAAAAGACAAGTTTGGGGTTTCCAAACTGGACCTCTTTGGGGAGCATATTCTGAACAGATTCATTTACCAGAAGTTAATGTTTCAAAAATTCCAGAAGGAGTTTCATATGATGAAGCTGCTGCTGCGTCCATGACCCTTCTTACTTCCTGGCACATGTTGGTTGGAAGAGCAAAAATTCAACCTGGACAAACTGTCCTAATTATGGGAGGAGGTTCTGGTGTTGGAAGCTTTGGAATTCAAATTGCAAAATTGTATAACTGCGATGTAATTGCAACTGCAAGTCCAGACAAATTAGATAAATGTAGAGAGCTTGGTGCAGATTACGCAGTAGATCACAGAAAAGACGATTGGAGCAAAGAAGTCTTTAAAATATCAAAAGAAATCGCCAAGACAAAAGGTGAAGCACCAGGAATTGATATTGCATTTGATCATATCGGTGAAACTCACTTCAACAAGCAACTAACTCTACTCAAGTATGGTGCAACACTTGTTTCATGTGGAGCAACAACTGGTTATGACGCAAAAATAGATCTTAGACACATATTCTTCAAAGGAATTAACGTCCTAGGTTCCACACAAGGAACTAAAGCCGAACTTGATCAAGGATTGTATTGGATGGGTCAAGGAAAAATTAAAGCAGCAATAGATTCAGTCTATTCCTTTGAGCAAGCAGCTGAGGCTCACACAAAGATGTTAACCGGAAAAGGCCTCTTTGGCAAAATCTTAATGAAGCCAGAGGGCGCATAAACGGTTAATGACACAGCTTTTCAGAAGTCTTATCTTTGTTCCAGGTAACAATGCAAGATTTCTTGAAAAAGCCAAGCAACTAAAGGCAGATATTGTTTGCTTTGATTTGGAGGATTCGGTTCCTGATAAAGAAAAAACTCAGGCACGTAAATTAATAAAAACCGCCTTAAAGTCTCGCTCAGAATACATCTCTTCAATATTTGCTAGGACTAATTCTCCATTATCTGGCAAAATACCTGCAGATCTCGAAGAGATTGTGCAAAAAGGGATTGATGGAATTGTTATTCCAAAAGTAAACAATGTAAAAGAATTAAAAAAAATAGAAAAAAATCTACTAACACTAGAGAAAAAAAGAAAGCTAAAACCAATTCAAATTATACCATCCATAGAATCCTCAGAAGGTGTAGTTAACACCTATAACATTGCATCATCTAGCAAACGGGTTTGTGCAGTAGTCTTTGGAGTGTTTGATTTGTTAAATGATTTACAAATTGAATACACAAAAAATCCTGAAGGGGCAAAATATTCTAGAGCCAAAATTCCAGTTGATGCCAGAGCAGCTAATGTTGCATCAATTGATGCTATTTGGCAAGATCTTAAAGATCTTAAGGGATTGGAAAACGATTGTAAAGCTGGAAAAAATCTTGGATATACAGGTAAAAGTCTAATTCACCCTGACCAAATATCCATAACTCATAAAATATTCTACCCTAGTAAATCTGAAATTACCTGGGCCGAAAAAGTTTACAAATCTTACCTAGAATCTGTAAAGAAAGGAAAGGGTGCTACAACAGTTGAAGGAAAAATGATTGATGAAGTGCATTTCAAACAAGCAGAAGAAATCCTAAAAATAACAAAAAATAAATAATTTCTTAGAACTTTTTCTTAAATTTCAAAAGAGAATGGGTTAAAGATGATAACAAACAACTACATATGATTTGGTTAACTTACTTGATCCCAATGTAATAATCACTAGGATGTACGAGGCTGGCAAGTACAATGATCTTCTGAATTACTGTACAAAATTACTTGAAAAAAATCCAGATGACATGCTAGCCTTACAAAACTCTGCCTTGTCTCTTTTACATTTAGGCAAATTTTCTGAAGCCGTATCTATTTGTGATAAAGTTCTCGCTAGGGATAATTTTGATAATTATGCTTTAACTATCAAAATACATGCATTTGAAAATCTACGTAGATACGATGAAGTGCTTAGATGTTCTAAGACCCTACTCACAAAAAACAAGGAAGATACTTGGGCATTGAATACTGCAGGCCTGGCTTTAAATGAGCTAAACAGACACAAAGAGGCAATTGAATTTTTTGATAGGACATTAACAATAGATACTAAGAATATCACCTCATTGATGAACAAAGCAAATTCTCTTAGTTTTTTAAAAGAGAATCAAAAAGCAATCGAGCTATACGATAAAGCACAACAAATAGATCCATCTCTGAAAGAGCTTTCAATTGCCAAATCTAGAGAATTTGAGAAATTAGGTAGAGAAGACGAGGCATTTTTAGCTGCTCAAGGAGTATTACTAAAAGATATAAAAAAAATTCAAGCAGATGCAAAAGAAAACAAATGTTCGGTTTTTCATCAATTTTGTCAAAATGAATTTGAAGAAAAAAAGTTAAAAAACAAACAATCCAATTAGGAATTTCATTTAATCAATCACTAATTATAAAATACGATTCATGATTTTTTACCATCAATAAAATAGGATAACCAAACTCAATACTATTGCTTATTTACTAGAAATTAATCAGAAATCTTGACATAAAAAATGTGGGCAGATTATTTAATTTCAAAAGTTAGTTATGACAAGAATCATTTAATTTTACAAGCAAAAAGACATCACGAATCAAAAAATGGGATTGGTGAAGGTGAATTAGTTGATCGAATAAAAATCTCTTCAGATATTATTAATGGCTTGTCTTACATTACAATTTATGATCATATTTCAACTTGGAAAAAAGGAAATAAAATTAAATTTTTTCGGATAGGTGGAGAACCATATCTTCGAATTGACAAGAACAAAGTTAATCAAGACTATTTTGGAGATATTCCAGTATTAGAATCGCAGCCAGCTCCAGAACCAGAAGAAGCCACACCAGAACAGATTGCTAGACTAGAACAGCTTGAAAAACAAATAGCAGAATTAGAATCACA
>JACEMX010000146.1:0-34454 GCA_013867335.1 Candidatus Nitrosomaritimum aestuariumsis | reverse complement strand
CCAGAACCAGAAGAAGCCACACCAGAACAGATTGCTAGACTAGAACAGCTTGAAAAACAAATAGCAGAATTAGAATCTCTAGAAAATTAAAATTATACTTGAGCTGATTTCCAAGTTTCATTAAATCGTTTTATTGCTTCTTGATATGCCTTAATAGAATCATCTCCGGATGTACTGAGAAATTTTTCCCACTGATCATTGAATTTTTTCATTGAATCAATATTGGTTTCCTTGAAAATGTTTTCAATCATTTTATTTTGTTGTTTAATGTATTCAGGACCAATTTCTTCCCATGTTTGTTCCCAACTTGAACTTACTTTTTTCAATAATTCTGCGTCAGATTCTAATGCACGTTGACAGGCATCATGATAAGTCATAAGTGTCTCATTTGTGGCTTTTTGCCATTGTGCAAGTGATTCTTTCCACATATCTAAGGCTGAATTGTAGTCTTTCCAGGCCTTATCAAACTCAGTTCGTTTAGGAGATGCACTTGCCTGCTTTTTTGGTTTGGTAGTAGTTTTTTTAGCAGGTTTCTTTTTTTGTACTTTTGCCTTCTTGGCTGCCATAAATTAGATGAAAAAGAGTAGATGTTAAATCTTTCAATAATTCCAAAGTTCTAAAATTTGAAATTTTTTACAAATTAGAGGCTTTATTGAAATTGGGAGTATGCTCTTTGTCTTTATTTTTAAACAAATTATAGTGATAATCACAAAGATTTCTTGTCTCCTTAAAACCAATTTTTACTGGTTGAATTGCCTTTGATTTACATTCTGAAATACTGCATTGCAATATTGAATCTGAGTGATCTTTTATTAATAAAAATTTGAAATAATACAATTACCTACAATACCAAATTTTTTATGATTGATTATTTTCTAAAATATTATGTCTGAAGATGATAAAGGGAAACGATTTTTGGAATTAATTGATAACCAAAATAATTTGCAATGGAGCATTATAGAAAAATTAACTTTTTTGATAAAAGATGAATGGAACTCCTCAGAGAAACAAAAGGAATTAGAATCCTTAGTTGAAAAACACTCGGAAATAACTAAAGAACTTAACAGTCTAGATGTTGATAACAGTATTCTATAAAGCAGAATCCACCATTAATGCGATAAACAAAACAGCCAAGTAAGGACTAGAGAATTTGAATAATGTCCATGCTGCTTTTTCCATAGGTTTTGAAATGACCCATGAGGATAATGCAACCATTACTGCACCTGAAGCGATTGCAGTCCACAAATAAACAGGTCCAACCATTGGTTCATTGTTTTCAGTCACCATGAAAAATGGTGTTATGGAAAACAAAACCATCACAAAAGTAGAAATTGCAATAACTCTGGAGGATGTCTTCTCAGATTGAACAGCAGTAAGCATAGGAACGTCTACTTTGTTGTAATCTTCTTTGAAATGCAAAGTTAGAGCCCAAATATGCATTGGAATCCAAATAAACACCAATCCTGCCATAGCAAGACCCATCGTCCATAGGTCTGACATTGTAACTGCTACCCATCCGACCATTGGTGGAGAACCACCACATAATCCTCCCAAAATAATATTGGTTCTAGAATTTCTTTTTAGTGCGTATGAATAAACAAGAACATTATTTGCTAATCCAAATGCGATAAAGCCAGTTGCCCAAAGTCCTTGCTCTAATGTTGTGGTAAATGATATTGCAAAAGCAAGAACTAGTGATATACCTGCTAACACTAATCCAAAATTCCTTGCCTTTACTGCAGGAAAAATTCTTTTTGATGGTAAGGGTCTATTTTTTGTTCTCTCCATTATTGCGTCAATGTCTCTGTCATGATAATTAGTCAAGGTGTTGGCTGCTGCAGATCCCGCTGCTACTGAAAACAAGGCCAAAGCCCAAGTTGCTGGAGATACCTCGATGCCATAAATGTTAGATGCAGTCAAAATTGCCCCAAATGCGGTAAATACTAACAAATACCATATCTTTGGTTTTGTTAATTCGTAATATACTGCGATGCGTGACTCAGACTTTTGTTTTTGCAATACTAATCCTTATCCTCTGATGGCATATATGGCATTGCCTTCTGCCTTGATTTCATTTCAATAAATGATTCAGATGACTGGACTCCTTCAATCCGTCCAATATGTTCTGAAACCATTTTGTGCATTTGATCTAAAGACTTTGAATACATTGTTACTAAAATATCAAATCTTCCAGTCACCTCTGCTACCTCTCTTACCCCTTCAATCTTGAAGAGTTCCTTTATGATATGATCGCGTTTTTTTGTATCCATGTTAATCCCAGTCAATGCCTTGACATTGTATCCAAGTTCTGCATCATTTACATCAATAGTGAATCGCTCGATAAGTTTTCTTTTTACTAGTCTCTTTATTCGCGAATAAACAACAGAGGAATTTACATCTATTTTTTTTGATAATCTGGGAATTGAAATTGATGCATCGTTTGATAATTCTGATAAAATTTGTAAATCAAGGTCATCAACTTTAGCCGTTTAAAACACCTAGGCAGATGTAGATTTCTACATCTTATAAAGTTATTATTGAAAAAATTACAAAAAATATCTAAATTTTTGCTTTTTTGTAAAGCATTTCTGCTAATAACACTGCACCCTTTGCTGATCCCATTTTCTTATTGTGAGAGAACAACATGTACTTTAGACCTTTATCAAACAGTTCTTCTTTTTCAACTCTACCAATTGTTGTAGTCATTCCACCACCAACATCTCTCTCCATTCTAGGTTGAGGTCTTGTTGGATCTTCATGGAATGCATAGTAGTCTTTAGGTGCAGAAGGTAATCCTGCAACTGAAATGGAATGGTTGTATTCATTGTAGGTATCTTTTGCAGTACTTGGATCAATTTCTTTTTCAGTTTCTACAAAGACTGATTCCGTATGCCCATCAATTACTGGAACACGTGTACAAGTACAACTTACTTTAATATCTGCATCCTCAATCTTACCATCTTTTAATTTACCCAAAATTTTTCTTGTTTCGATTCTTACTTTTCCTTCTTCTTTTGGAATGTAAGGCAATATGTTATCAGTAATTCCCATTGCAGTTACTCCTGATTTTCCTCCGCCAGAAATTGCTTGCATAGATGTCATCATGACTTTCTTTGCACCGTACTTTTCAAATAATGGTTTTAGGGTAATTGCAAGACCCGTTGTCGTACAGTTTGGTAATGGTGCAACCCAACCTTTCCAATTTCTGTTCTTTTTCTGAGTTTCAAGCAGTTCTGCTTGATCATCATTTACTCCTGGAATAAGAATAGGAACATCTTCTTCATATCTATAAGCTGAACTAGTAGAAATAACAGGTACATCAGCTGCCATTTTGGTTTCAATTGCTCTAGCAGCTTCTGATTCTACTGCTGAAAATACTAAATCTAATTGTGATACATCTAATTCGTCAATTCTCTTTACAGTCATATCTTTGATATATTCAGGAATTTCTCCTCCTACATCCCATGCAACAATTCCACTAGGCTCTCTTATTGCGTCAACGTATTTTTTCCCAGCCGAACGCTCAGATGCAGCAATTTGTGTTACCTCAAACCATGGATGATTATGCAATGATTGAACAAATTCTTGACCAACTGAGCCTGTCACTCCAATAATGGCCACCCGCTTTTTATCCATATGGCAGTTACCTCTGATTCAATTAATAATCGTTATCTGAAATGACCAAAAGATACTATATTAGGAAAATACATTCCCAAGCGTGAAACTTGATTCAACAATAATTTCTCATAAACCCGTATCTCATGGAGGAATTTACTCTATTCCCAATCCTGACCCTAAAATCCTTGATTTTAGCTCAAACATCAATCCTTTAGGTCCTACTCCGAAAGCTGTGAAATCCATCAAAAGCAATCTTAAGACCTTGTCTATTTATCCAGATCCTGAATCATCTGATTTGAGAAAAATTTTACAAAAATACACCAAAATACCTTCATCACAAATTGTAGTAGGAAATGGAGCTACTGAAATAATCTATAATTTTTGTAGATCTTTTCTATCATCTAAAACCAAAGTTCTGATTCCCATTCCCACTTTTGGAGAATATGAGGCAGCTGCTAGATTATCCGGAGCTAAAATAACCTTTTTCAAAACATTTGATTTAGAAAAAGATATTGATAATTTTATTTCAAAATTACCAAATAATGGATGCATATTCATTTGTAATCCTAATAATCCCACTGGGAATCTTATTTCTAAAAATAATTTAAAAAAAATACTTTCTCAAGCAAAGAGAAATAATTGTCTGATGTTTGTTGATGAATGTTTTATAGAACTAGTACCACAACATGAAGAATCAATCATAGATCTGGTTAAGAAAAATGATAATCTAATCATACTTCGCTCATTGACAAAATCTTTTGGACTAGCTGGTATTCGGATTGGTTATGGAGTTAGCTCAAAAAAAATAATTTCCATTTTAAATAAAATTAAAATTCCTTGGAATGTTTCCGGTTTAGCTCAACAGGCTGCAAAAGAATCTATATCCACACCCAATTACTTGATCAAATCTAAAAAATTAATTTTACAAGAATTAAATTATCTAAAAGCAAATATTTCTAAATTAGATAAATTTGATTGCTATGATTCCACCACCAATTTTATTTTAATTAAAACAAAAATAGATTCAGATGAATTGCAAAAAAAACTTTTGCAGAAAAAAATATTGATTAGAAACTGCAGCAACATTAGAGGACTAGATCATAATTTTATTAGAATAGCAGTAAAAAAAAGAAAAGAAAATCAAAAACTCCTGAGGGCTCTGAAAGAAATATGAAATCATTAATGATTCAAGGAACTTCATCTGGGGCTGGAAAAACTACTTTAGTTACTGCATTGTGTAGGATTTTTTCAAATAAGGGATTTTCAGTTGCCCCCTTCAAGTCACAAAACATGTCTAATTTCGGTTACAAGTGGAAAGGGTTTGAAATTTCTCGTGCCCAGGCCATACAGGCAATGGCCGCTAGATGTGAAATCACGCCTGATCTTAATCCAATTATGCTAAAACCATTGGGGGATTACTACAGTGACGTATTTTTGCTAGGAAAAAAATACAAAAAAATGCACGCTAAACAATACTATGAAAAATTTGTAAGATCTCAGGGATTAAAAACTGCCTTGAGATCCATCAGATCTCTCGAAAATAAACATGACTTTGTAATTTTAGAAGGTGCTGGTTCTCCTGCAGAAATTAATTTAGATAAATTTGATATAGCAAACATGAAGATGGCTGAAAAAGTAAACTCTTCTGTTCTACTAGTCACTGACATTGATCGAGGGGGTTCCTTTGCAAGTATTGTAGGAACTTTGGCTTTGTTGGATAAAAAACATCAAAATTTAATCAAAGGTTTTGTAATTAACAAATTCAGGGGAGATGTAAAAATCCTCAAACCTGGATTCAGAAAAATAAAAGAAAAAACAAAAAAACCTGTGTTAGGAACTATTCCAATGTTTGACTTTGATCTTCCTGAAGAAGATTCCCTAAATGCAAAACCTAAAGATATCGCATGGACTAAAAAAAATTTAGAAAAAATAGATCAAGAAATTGAGAAACTAAGTAAACTGGTATATTCTAATCTCAACTTTAAACAAATAGAAAGGATGATAAATTGATCATAGAATCTCTCTCGATAATTTTCTTTGCTTTGTTGCTAGACTTTACTTTGGGTGATCCCAAAAATAAGTATCATCCAACTGCATGGATTGGCTCTTTAATTGCCAAACTAACACCATTTTGTAAAAACTCGTCTGATTTGATAGAAAAATTTACAGGAATAATTTTGATTCTTAGCGTATGTGGAATTGTTGCATCATTAATTATTTTCTTAGATATGGGAATTGATATAATTACAACCGATATACTAACAATTGTAATTTCTATCATTGTAAGTGGAATTCTTCTAAAAACAACTCTTGCCGTAAAGGGAATGGAGAGACATGCCTTGGCAGTAGTACACTCAATTGAAAACAATGACATTGTAGCAGCTAGAGATAACTTATCCATGATTGTGAAACGAAATACTAAGAATCTTGACAAAAATCATGTGTTTTCAGGCGTCATCGAAAGTGTAAGCGAAAATACGGTGGATGGGGTTACTGGACCGTTATTTTATTTTGGACTATTCGGATTGCCAGGCGCTTTTGTTTATCGTGCAATAAACACTGCTGATTCTATGATTGGATACAAAAATAATATTTTCAAAAACGTTGGATGGTTTGCTGCCAACTGTGATAAAATCTTAAACTATCTTCCCTCCAGACTGACAGCCTTAACAATGGTTCTTAGTGCCATGATTCTAGGGCATAACTGGCAAAATTCATACAAGATAATGATGCGTGATGGAAGAAAAACAACAAGTCCGAATGCAGGTTACCCTATGGCAGCAATAGCTGGTGCATTGGAAACCAGATTTGAAAAGCTAAATCATTATTCATTAGGCGATGGGGATGTTGAATTCTCCAAAGACCATGTTAAATCAGCAATATCTATTATGAAAATTACATCAATTATTTTCAGTGGAATTGTAGTGATTCCATTGGTTCTATTGCTTTCTTATTTAGGATGGTGGGTTCATGCTTAAAGAAATAGGATCCATATTTTCATTTCTTACGATAATTCCAACTGGTAGTGCAAATCTTGAAACTGTTGCAAAATACATGTATCTTTTTCCAATTGTTGGAATAGCAATTGGTTTACTTGTTGGTTCCATAGGGTTTGGCCTTTCTTTCTTTCTAGATCCTTTGATTGTAAGTCTTCTTGTAGTAGCTTCTCTTGCATTGATTACCGGTATTCATCACACTGATGGCTTGGCAGATTTTGCAGACGGCCTTATGACAAAGGGTACAAAAGAAAAAAAACTCTCTGCAATGAAGGACTTAGCAACAGGATCAGCTGGTATTGTTGCTATTGTTTTGTATCTTGTTGGTTTGATTATAGCATTCTCTCTTTCTGGTGGCTTTGAATTATTTTTAGCAATCCTGCTTAGTGAAATTGTTGCAAAATATTCTATGGTTTTGATGGCTAGTTTAGGAAAATCTGCATCTGTAGGCTCAAATTCTCCTTTTGTTGAACTAATGAAAAATAGAAAAAAACTCCTAGTTACAACAACTATCACCTTAATCCCATTAATTGCATTAGGAGGAACTACAGGAATGATTATTTTTGCGGCTGGAACAACTCTAACTTTATTTTTACTTGCTTTATCTACGAGAAGTTTTGGTGGAATTACAGGCGATATTTTAGGAACAGCAAATGAATTATCTCGTCTAGCATCAGTTTTGGTATTTGTTTCATTATGATTGCAATTGTGATGGCTGGTGGTAAAGGCAGTAGAATGAAATCATCTGATGAAAAATTATTACTACCGTACAAAAAACCTATAATCTTACATGTAGCTGATGCTTTATCTGATTCTGATTGTTTTTCTGAAATTATTTTCATCACCAGCCCAAATTCTCCAAAAACAAAAAAGTTACTTTTAGAAAATAATTATAAAATAATTGATTCAACAGGCCAAGGTTATGTACAAGATTTAAACAACATACTACAATCTATAGGAGATTCTGTCTTTGTTACCTCAGCTGATTTGCCACTATTAGATCAAAACATAATTAAAAAAATTACATCCTTATACGATGAGAATCATCTTTGGACTTCAATTCTTGTTACAAAAAACTTTCTGAAAAAATTAGGAATCTCTTCAAATTATGAGGTTAATTATGAGAATCAAGTTTGTTATTACTCTGGAATTTCCATGATTAATTCTAAAAAAATTTCCAACTTGGATAACATTGAAGAAAATTTTGTAATTATAGATGATAAGAGAATAGGATTTAATGTAAATACAAAAGAAGACTATGTCTTACTCGGCACTACCTGAAATTTTGCCGTTAATTTTTGCTTTAGAACCTGTTGGCTCTGCTATGTTATTTCCACAAGAGTTGCAAGCAATAGTTGTTGATGCATGAGAGTACACAATTTGCTGCTCTCCACACTCACTACAATCCACTTTTTGGAATTTGCTTGATGGTTTTGGAATTTCGATATGATCTTTCTTCATGCTGCTACCAACTCAAATTTCTTAATTCTGACACCCTGTTTATTGTATTTCTTTTTACATACTGTACAAGTAATTAGTGGAGTAACTTTTTTTGTAACTTTTGCAGGTTTGGCAAGTTTTGGGAATTTTTGTCCACCATATCCTTGTTTTCTCTCTGCGTGTCTTCGTTCTCCCCGTGCTGAACCTCGCCTTTTCCCGGCCTTGTAAATCGATATTTTTTGTTCAGTATGCGTTTTACATTTTGGACAATACTTTCGCATAGTCTTTGGGATGTTCATATCAGAAAAACCGACTCCACGGTAATTTAAGCATTGAATCTATAATAGGCGCAAAGCCCAAAAAAATATGTGACTAGCAGCCTATCAAAATCAATCAATTCATTGAATTCTGTAGCAATGGGAGACAAAAAAGCCGATCTCGTTTTAAAAAACTGCTCTTTGGTATCTGTTTACACTAGAGAAATTATTCCAAAAACACAGATTTCGATTATAGGTGATAGAATTGCATATGTTGGTCCCGACGCCAGTCATACAATTGGTCCAAAAACTGCAGTTATTGATGTAAAAGAAAAGTACGTGAGTCCAGGATTTGCTGATCCTCATGTTCACATTGATCAGTTTGTTCTGCCCTCTGAACTTGCAAAAAAATCTCTTCTTTGTGGAGTTACATCTTTGTTTTCTGATCCTATTGATATTGTAAGTGCAGCAGGATACAAGGGATTCCAAGAATTTCTCAAACTTGGAGAAAATCTACCGATAAGAATTTTTCAGGTAGTTCCTGGCGGACTTCCAGTTGATAGAAAATTCAGCAACAGTAAAACTCTATCACTAACTCAAGAAAAATCTGCAATTAAGCACCCAAATGTTTTAGGTCTTGGAGAAGTTTTTTCTTGGACCAAGGTAACATTACGGGACCCTAAAACAATGAAATCTATTTCTTCTATGATTGATAATGATTGCATCATAAATGGTCATACTGCAGGAGCAAGTGAAAAAAAATTAAACGCGTATGTTTCATCTGGGATTTTATCTTGCCATGAACCTACAAACTATGATCAAGTATTAGATAGATTGAGATTAGGAATGTGGATAATGATTAGAGAAGGTTCTATCAGACGTGATCTGAAAGATATCATTCCAAGCGTATTGTCAAACAAAATCTATCTAGACCGGTTAATGTTTTGCTCTGATGGTCTTGATCCACTAGACATTACAAAATATGGACACATTGATCATTGTATTAGAGAATCAGTAAAACTTGGACTGGAACCTATTGATGCTATAACAATGGCTTCCAGAAATTGTTTTGATTATTATAAGATGGGAAAAGATCTGGGAGGACTTGCACCTGGAAAGCTTGCAGATATTCTCATTTTTGATGATTTAAAGAATGTAAAGCCATCAAAAGTTTTTGTTGGAGGAAAATTAGTCGCTTCAAATGGAAGCATTGTGGCACCTCTCAGAAAGAAAACTATCCCTGCATGGATTAAAAATACTGTAAAAACTAAAAAATTTTCAAGTAGTGATTTTGAAATTAAATCAAAAAAGAAGCAAGTTAATGTAAATACAATATTTATGCAGACTGAAATTATCACCAAACTTGGTACTTCTGAATTAGAGGTATCTGAAGGTAAAGTAAATTCCTCTCTTGACAAGGATGTATGGAAAGTAGCAGCGTTTGATAGAATTCACGGAACCAAAAATCATGTTGTGGGATTTTTAGAGAATTTTGGAGCCAATATTGGTGCCTTTGCTTCAACTTGGAGTTTTCATGAAAATGATTTGATTGTTATTGGCTCAAATGATTCTGATATGGCTCTAGCCGCAAACACATTACGAAAAACTCAGGGTGGTTTAGTCGTGGTAAGTTCTGGAAAAACAGATGCTCTACTACCATTACCTTTTGCAGGAATCGTCTCGACTGATTCTTTTGAAAAGGTTTCATCAAATTTTGAGAATGTCAATAATAGTATAGTTGATTCTGGATGTAAATTCTCAAGGCCACATCTAATTCCTTTGTTTCTACCATTTTTGGCCTTACCTTCTGTCAGAATTCTTTCAAGAGGAATCATTGATGTCAAAAAAAGAGCATACATCAACCCGATCATCTAAGTAATATTAAAAAGGGGGATTCAGGGGATTGAAGCTGAATCTTAATGGCATCAATTCAACAAGGACCAAATGGACCTGTATTAGTTCTAAAAGAGAGTGCATTACAACAAAAAGGTAAAGATGCTCAACAAAACAATATTGCAGCCGCAAAATTGGTAGCAAATTTGGTTAAAAGCAGCCTCGGTCCACGTGGTCTAGATAAAATGCTAGTTGATTCGTTAGGAGATGTTACAATTACCAATGATGGTGCAACAATTTTGAAAGAAATCGATGTCCAGCATCCAGCCGCAAAAATGATGGTTGAAATATCAAAAACCGTTGATAATGAAGTTGGAGATGGAACTACTTCATCAGTAGTTTTTGGAGGAACTCTTTTGGCAAAGGCAGAGGATCTTTTGAAAAAAGATGTTCATGCCTCAGTAATAGTCGATGGTTATCAAGCAGCATCAGAAAAAACATTAGAAATTTACTCAGAAATGGCAAAGAAAATCAAACCTGACGATAAAGAATCATTATTAAAAATTGCAGTAACCAGTATGGAATCAAAATTAATTTCTGAAGACAGTGATACCTTATCTAAAGTAGTTGTTGATTCTATCCTAAATATTGCTACAAAGAAAGGCGATAATTACAGTGTAGATCTTGATAATATCAAAGTAGAAAAGAAAACAGGTGGTTCTATACAAGACACACAAATTGTAAAAGGTATAGTTCTGGACAAAGAAATAGTCCACAGCGGTATGCCAACTCGTATTGAAAATGCAAAAATTGCTCTTCTAAACACTGCTCTCGAAATTGAAAAAACTGAAATGAGTTCTGAAATTAGAATTTCAGATCCAACACAAATGCAGATGTTCCTAGAAGAAGAAAATAGAATGCTAAAAACAATGGTTGACAAACTCCATGACATTGGATGTAATGTCTTAATTTGTCAAAAGGGCATTGATGATATTGCTCAACACTATCTTGCTAAATATGGAATTTTGGCCGTTCGTCGTGTCAAAGAAAGCGACATGATAAAACTTGGAAAAGCAACAGGCGGCCGTGTTTCAGCAAATCTTGAAGATCTTACAGAAAAAGATCTTGGAGCTGCAAATCTAGTCCATCAAAAGAAAGTAGAATCTGACAAATGGGTCTTCATTGAAGGCTGTAGAAACCCTCAATCTGTTACAATGTTAATCAGAGGTGGTTCTCAGAGAGTAATTGATGAGGTTGACCGTTCAATTCATGACTCTCTTATGGTAGTAAAGGATGTAATTGAAAAACCTGAAATTGTTGCAGGTGGTGGAGCACCAGAATCTTATGCTGCATCACTTCTAAAAGATTGGGCTGATAACTTTGATGGCAGAGAACAACTTGCAATTAAAAAATACGCAGAAGCTCTTGAGATAATTCCTTTAACAATTGCTGAAAATGCAGGCATGGATCCAATTGATACAATGGCAAAACTCAGGGCAAAACAAAGCCAAGGTAGAAAATGGACCGGAATTGATGCTAAAAATACAAGGATTGCAGATATGTTATCAATTGATGTAGTAGAACCAATTGCAGTAAAAGAACAAATCATAAAATCTGCAACTGAGGCAGCTTGCATGATTCTTAGAATCGATGATGTAATTGCAAGTTCAGGTGCACCTGGTGGAATGCCAGGACACTAGAAATTTTTCCTGAAAACTTAACCGTTCTTGCTCATTAGATGCTTTGTGTATAAAATAGGAATCGACCTCGGTGGAACTAAAATTGAAGGAATACTTCTTGATGATACTCTAAGTACTATTAAGCGTGTTAGAGTTCCAACACCAAAAGAAAATTATCGAGAAATAATAAATCAAATCTCTTCTTTAGTAAATGGACTTTCACAAAACATCAATGATTTTACTGTTGGTATCTGTACCCCTGGTGCAATATCAAAAAAAACGGGCTTGTTAAAAAATAGCAATACTCAATGTCTGATAGGTATGCCTTTGAAAGAGGATCTTGAAGAAAATCTTAAACAAAAAATTATGATGGAAAATGATGCAAATTGTTTTGCAATATCCGAGGCAAATATGGGTTGTGCAAAAAACCATTCAGTAGTTTTTGGTGTAATTATGGGAACAGGTGTAGGTGGAGGAATTGTTATTGATGGTAAAATTCATCATGGTAGAACAAACATTGCGGGAGAATGGGGCCATCACACCTTATACAAAAATGGAAACCAATGTTATTGCGGCAAAAAAGGATGCGTGGAAACCTACATCAGCGGACCTGCTCTTGAAAAAAATTGGGAGACATTAACTGGAACAAAAGAATCCTTACCTAATATAGTAAATTCCAAGGATCCTAAATTTGTACAATGGAAAGAAAATTTTTTGGATAATTTTGGAACAAGTCTTGCAAATGTAATAGATATCTTAGATCCTGATGTTATTGTTATGGGAGGAGGATTATCCAATATTGATTTTCTTTATACGGATGGGATCAAAAATGTATACAAAAAAGTATTCAGCGATCTAGTTGACACTCCAATCTTGAAAAACAGTCTTGGAGATTCGGCAGGAGTATTTGGGGCTGCTTTGCTAAATTAGATTACTCTGGACATCCTTCCATTTTAGAAATATAATATCCATCAGTCATAATCTCAATCTCAATTTCTTCAGGTACTGACTGAGAATGACAAAATCTGCATTCTTCTAGCGTTACCTTTGCATCATTTTCGCCTATTGAAGAAAGCCATTTTTTTGCATACTCTATTGCCCTTTCAATTTCTTTATTGTCAGTAATCACATCAAAGTGCATAGTATGCCCATCTTTTGCTTTAACATAGGTATCAAACACATGAAAATCCATATTGAATTTGAAAAATTTTTGATTATTTATTAGATTACTATCAAAACATTTGGGTGGAATCAACATCTGATCCGATTGACATGTCTGAGTATTCTTCTGGGTTTAATGAATAACAAACCTTTACTTCGAATTGAATTACTTCAGCTTCTTGATTGGAAAGCGATTTGATTTTCTGAGATGATGATCTTGCAAGAGTTTCAGATATTATAGAATTTTTTATTTGATTTTTTGTTGGTTCATCAGTGATAAAACTAACAGTTCCACGAAATTGATACCCTTTCAAGTTATCTTTGTTAAATACTGCAAGAGTGGTCCAAGGATTCGCTTTGAAATTTTTGTATGATTTATGTTTAAAAAAATCTAACCAGTAAACTACCTCTTCCTCAATTTTAAAGAAAATTCTTGGTGACACATTTACAATATTTCCCCCACTTGTAGTACCTACTACAAAAATACCCTGCTCCTCGATAAACTCTTTAATCTCACTTGGGATTTTTACCATGTTTTCTATAAACCAAATTTGTATTAAAGTAGTTTTACAATAATCAATTTTAATTTTCTAAATACTTTGATTGGATTTTCAAAATTTTATCCACAATTTCATTTACATTGGCAGTTAATTCCGTGCTTACTAAAATTAATCCTGCACCACCTACTGGAAGAGTAATCCGGTATACTTTTTCATATTTTGCCATTGCAAAAATTGGCTTTCCAATTTTGGTGATGGTTTTTTTCCTTGTAGACCATCTGTAAATAGCCTGAGATAACGAAGTTTCTGTCTCCTCTCTTGTAAGATAATTAGTGATTCCTGGTTTGGTTTTTTCGTATAGTTCTCCATAATCATAAATTCCTACATAACGAATATGTTCATCACAATCAACAATTTCATCACAGATCTTTTGGTACTCCATACAGGAATGATTTTTCTACTCAAATAATAACCACACCTAGAATTAGGCACAGATTAATTTCAATTACTGGGGCTCAATAGTAGCTGGAGGTTTGCTTGAAATTGTATAGGTAACCCAAGTCACATCTTCAATTTCATTAGTTATTCTATTGCTCATTTTTTCCAATAACCCATGTGGAAGTCTTGTCCAATCTGCAGTCATTGCATCAATTGAATCAACAACTCTGATCATCACTATATTTCCATACTTTCTTTCATCTCCTACTACTCCGACTGCTTTATCATCTCCAACTGCTGCATATGCCTGCCAAACATTTTGGTAGAGATTGGCTTCCATCAACTCTTCTTCAACAATTTTACTAGCTAATTTACAAATCTCAAGTTTCTTCGGAGTAATTTCTCCAATTATTCTTACAGAAAGACCTGGTCCAGGGAATGGATGTCTCATAAATAATTTCTCAGGAACTTCTAGAATCTTTGCAATCTCCCTTACTTCATCTTTGTACAACTCCTTTAGTGGTTCTAATACCTCTAAATCTAACCAATCAGGTAATCCGCCCACATTATGATGGGATTTTATGACTGATGCAGGACCTTTTGAAACTCCACTTTCAATCACATCTGGGTATAAAGTACCTTGAGCCAACCATTTGAATGGGCCATTCTTTTCTGCAAATTCAGTAAAAACTGAAACAAACTCTTCACCAACAATTTTCCTTTTCTTCTCAGGATCTTCTATTCCTTTTAGTTTACCTAGAAAAACTTCTCCCGCATCTACAGCTGAAAAATTCACCTTAAAATTATTCTTGAACATCTCTTCAATTTCTTTTGCTTCATCTAATCTCAAAAGACCATTATCTACAAAAACACACTTTAGCCTATCTCCAATTGCTCTATGTATTAGCAAGGCCGCAACTGTAGAATCTATTCCACCACTTACTCCACACAAGACATTTCCTTGGATTTTTGATAATTTCTCTACCTCGGTTTCGATAAATCCCTCCATAGTCCAATCTTGACTAGCGCCACAAACTTTGAGAACAAAATTTTTGAGAATCTCTGTACCCTGTTCCGTGTGAACAACTTCGGGATGAAACTGAATTCCATAAATTGATTTTTCCTCCGAAGCAATTGCAGCAGCCTTTGCACTTTCAGTATGACCAATCACTTGAAAACCAGGAGGAATCTCTTCTGCCTCATCTCCATGACTCATCCATGCTCTTACGGATTCACCAACTCCACTCAGAAGATCTTTATCGTTATCTATTGTTAGCAGAGATGAACCATATTCTTTGTTTGCTCGTTTTACTTTTCCACCATATTTGTTTACGATTAACTGATGTCCATAACAAATTCCAAGAAGAGGTAAACTAGTGTCAAAAATTCCTTCAGCTGGAGTTGGAGCATCTGAATTGTATACACTTGATGGCCCTCCTGAAAAAATGATTCCCTTTGGATTATGTTTTTTTAATTCTTCTAGTGAAATATCATATGGAACAAGTTCTGCATAAACTGAAAACTCTCGTATTCTTCTACAGATAAGATGACTGTATTGCGAACCAAAATCTAAAACAACTATTTTATCCATTTAATCACTTTTTGATATTTTCTAGCATACGTGTAAGAGACCAACCAGCAGTGTTGATTATTTCATTTACTCTTTCTTTTTCCTTGTAGTTTTTGATAATTATTTCACGAATATCTGAACCATTTTTATTAATTACATAATCAATAATAGAATTTTTTTGAATTTTTCCATTATCTGCATCAGCTACATCTTTTCTTTTCATTTCTCCAATAATTCTATCTAAAAAGAATGATTTGAAAGGAGGGATATCTGGATTAATTTTCATATCATTTTCTAAAATTATCTCTACTTGCTCTGGAGACACAAAGGCATTTGCAATAACTTTACCCTCATTTCCACTAGTAATGGGTATTGATTTTTTTCCAGCGATGGGTTTTTCTTCTGAGGGTTTTTGTGATGTACCTAAAGAAGATGCCTTTGTAAAACTGGATTCTTTGAGCATAGAATCTAAAACCTGAAGCCTATTTTGTAGGATTTCTATGGCTTGAGTATGCTTATCTATCTGTTTGACTAAATCCTCTCGCCAGCTAACAATCTCTTTTATTTGCTCCTCTGATGGTTTCATGTTTGGACTCAAGTAGATATGGCTATTAAATGCATTCTAGGTAATTATGATATCCAGATTCCTGTAAGGGATCTTTTTGAAACCAGATAAGGGTTGAGAAGTAGTAAATAATTCAGATTTTGTTTTTGTTGAAAGCCATTCTAACAAATATTTCCCTTTTCTTAATTTTTTTAATTTAATTTTTCTTTCAGATGGCTTGGTGTATGAAAATTTACCGATCCTATTCCCAAAATCCATCCCAAAAAGAATAATCTTTTTTGCATTAAAATAACTTGCAAGAAACACTGCTCTGTCTCCATCTGTAAATCCTCCAAAATTTTGTATTTTTCCAAATGGTTTCGTTTGAGTTGATCCTAAATAATTTTTGAAATTTCCAACAAAATCAAGTTTTGAAATATTGTCTCCATGAGCATGAACCACAAACACTACATTTGTCTTACCAATTTTTTTCAAAGTCATTTCATCTCCATCAAGATCAGTTACAACAATGTCTGGCTTAATTCCATTTTCAACTACTTTCTTGAGTGCAGAATCTGCAACAATTGTTATGGTTTTTTTTATTTGTTTTAATTTTGGAATTGCATAAGATAATGAAGGTCCAGAACCAATCACAACAACTATTTGGTTATTAATTAATTGCTTGATTTTTTTTATTTGATTTTGGTTTTTAATCATAGATTCTAATAAAATAGCAGATTCCATATCTTTTCGTTTATTGTACTTGAATTCTTTCAGAATTTCATTATATCTAGAATTCCATCCTGAAATCATCATATCACTCAAATTGGTATAGTTCATCATAAATCATATGACAAAACTAGGTAATGTAGGCATAGGTGGAACCAACCCAGTCCGTATTATGGGTATACTAAACACTAGTTCTGAGTCATTTTACAAAAAATCCATAAAAACATCAAAACAATCTATCTCAAACACCATCAAAGAAATGGAACTAGATGGTGCAGATTTTATTGATGTTGGAGGAATGTCCACCGCACCATATCTGTCAACTTTGATTTCTGAAAAAGAAGAATTTAGCAGAATTTCTAAAGCAATTAAAATTATTCAAAACGTTTCTAATCTTCCTATTTCTGTAGATACATGCAGAGCAGCAGTAGCAAATTCTGCACTTGAGCTTGGTGTTGATATTATCAACGATATTTCTGGATTAAAATATGATAGTAAAATGATCAAAGTGATATCCAATTACAACCCATCATTAATTTTATGTGCATTTGACACCAAATTAGTAACAGGGGATCCAGTATCCTCAACGAAAACTCTTCTCAGGCAAAGTCTGGCTATTTCAAAAAAAGTTAATTTTCCTTCTAACAAAATTGTTTTAGATCCGGCAATTGGATTTTTTAGAAAATCTGGAGAAGGTAAATTTTTTACAAAAATACGATCAGATTGGTATAAGAGAGATCTCAAAGTGCTACAAAATCTAAAATCAATAAAAGAAAAATACCCACTTTTGATCTCTGTTTCAAATAAATCTGTAATTGGAAAAATTTTACAAAAAGAAAATCCTTCTGATCGACTCTTTGGATCTATTGCAGCTGAAGTAGTCTCTGTTCTGAATGGTGCTGATATTATACGAACGCATAATGTATCGGAGACAAAAGATGCGGTTTTGGTGGCATCAAAACTCTCTAAGAGAAACAAAGGCTTATAATCAATATTTTACTTTCTTAACAAGGTTTAGTTGGAATTCAAAGAAGGATTAACTTTTGACGATGTTCTTCTTGTACCCAAATATTCAGATATTACTAGCCGATCTCAAACCAATTTAAGCACAAAATTATCAAGAAATATCTCCATTAACATTCCATTTGTTAGTGCCAATATGGACACCGTCACAGAATCTGCTATGGCTGTAACTATGGCTCGTGCGGGAGGTATTGGAATTATTCACAGATTTCTAACAATCAAAGAACAGGCAAACGAGGTTCTAAAGGTCAAAAGAGCTGGAAGTGTGATTATCGAAAATCCTTATACAATTAATCAGGACAAAACCGTTCAAGATGCCATAGATTCGGCAGAAGAAAAAGAAGTGTCTGGACTTTTGGTAGTTGACTCTAACTCTAAACTTGTAGGAATTGTTACTGACCGTGATTTACTGTTTGAGAAAAATAATTCTAGTTTAATCAAAGATGTAATGTCTACCGATTTAGTTACTGCAAAACCTGGAATTAGTCTAGAAGAAGCAAAAGAGACTTTACATAATCATAAAATTGAAAAACTACCTCTAGTTGATGAATCTGGACTAATCACAGGTCTTATCACCAGCAAAGACATTACAAACATTGAGGATTATCCTTCTGCATCAAAGGACAAAAAGGGAAGACCTCTTGTTGGAGCTGCAGTGGGTGTTAAGGGAGACTTTTTGGAAAGAACAGAGGCATTGTTGGATGCAGGAACTGATGTATTGGTAGTGGACATTGCACACGGACATAGCGAAAATGCAATCAGTACAGTTCAAAATATCAAAAAAGCATTTCCAGATTGTGAATTAATTGCAGGAAACATTGCAACAGCTCAAGGAGCAGAAGATTTGATTAAAGCAGGTGTTGATGCCGTAAAAGTTGGAGTAGGTTCTGGTTCAATTTGTATTACTCGAGTTATCACTGGATCTGGTGTACCACAATTAACTGCAGTAATGGATTGTGCAAAAGTAGGAAGAGATTACGGAATTCCCATAATTTCTGATGGAGGAACAAGAACTTCTGGTGATGCAACAAAGGCCTTAGCAGCAGGTGCATCCTCTGTAATGGTTGGAAGTATGCTAGGCGGAACAGACGAGTCCCCAGGAACAGTATTGACTAAAAACGGAAAACGATTCAAAGTTTATCGTGGTATGGCTTCATTAGGTGCTTCTCTTGGCAGAAAATCAAAAGAAACAGGCTCAGTCTCCTTTGATGATGATCTTAATGATTATGTTGCCGAAGGAGTTGAGGCAATGGTTCCATACAAAGGCACAGTAACTGATATCCTAAAGCAACTAACAGGAGGAGTTCGTTCTGGTCTAAGTTATTGTGGTGCTCATACCCTTGCTCAAATGCAGGAAAATGCTGAATTTATCAAAATGTCAAGGGCCGGCTTTGCAGAAAGTCAACCTCATGATGTTTCTGTGATGTAGTTAATTTTTTAAGCAGTATCTCAAACCATAAAGCTGTGTTATCAAAACGGACTATAATTGGACTAATCGCCGGTGCAGTGATAATTGGAATTGGTGTTGTTTCTTTGGTAAATCACATTGGACCCCTTATGATCGATGAAAATTACACTGTTGAGATTGGAGAATCCATATCTTACACTATTCCCGCGCCAATTGGAACCACACAAATCATGAATATTTCTGGTGATGCATTTGATCTTACTCTTCAAAGTCCAGGTGATGGATATCAAATTCCTAATACATCATACAAAAAAGAATTGCAATTAAATTGGGAACATTCTGAAGACGGGGAAACTAAAATAAAAATACAAAATACTGGAAATTCAGAACTAACAATAACAGGAAAATTGGTACGAAGTTCTGAGCCAATTTGGTTTACATATGATCTTATGGTGATCATTTCTGGTATGGTTATAATTGGATTTAGTATGGGCTTTACTCTAAGAAAACCAAAAGGATTCTAATCCAATTTTGCAGAAGGATAAGATCCTAGAATTTTCATAAACATAGTATCTGCTTTAATTTTTTCAAGCATTTCTGCAATTTGTTGGTTTTTTGCATGACCTTCAAAATCTACATAGAAATTGTATTCCCAGTTTGTAGCTTTGGTTGGTCTTGATTCAATCTTTGTTAAATTGACATTAAAAATATGAAAATTCTCTATTATTCTAAAAAGTGAACCTGGTTCATGTTTTATTGAAAAAATTATTGACGTCTTATCCTTCCCAGTTTCTTGGCTTTCGTTTTTGGATAACACCAAAAATCTAGTATAGTTATTCGTTGTATCTGCAATATTTTCTTCAATTACAGGCATTTGGTAAATTTCAGAGGCGGTTTTACTTGCAATACATGAATTACTACCTTTTCCTATCTCTTTGATTATTCTAACACTACCTGCTGTATCATAAGTGGGAACTGTTTTCATATGATGTCTCTGGATAAAGTCTCTACATTGACCCAAAGCTTGAGGATGAGAATAAACAGTATCAATATCTTCTAACTTTCCGTTTCCAATCAAACAATGCTCAATTCTATGATAAATTTCACCCATCACATTCAAAGAAGTTGTATTTAGCAAGTCGTAGCTTTCCCCAACACTTCCTTCTAGAGAATTTTCTACAGGTAAAACTGAATAGTCTGTATTGTCATTTACTGTACTTTCTAAAACCTCTGAAAAAGTTGGAAGAGGAACTGTTTCAATATCATCTACGAAAAAGGATCTTGCTGCAGCTTCACTGTATGCACCTCGCTCCCCTTGGAACGATACTTTTGTCATTTCTTAATCTCTAAGATGAACAAAATCACCGTTGCCAAAGTTTGATGAAAGTTTTCTTTCATCAATCCATGCACATTCAGTACATTTAATGGCATCACGCATTGGAACAACTTTTCCTCCACACTTTCTGCATTTTGTAAATAGTACACCTAATTGAGATTCATCAATAGTTGCATGGATGGTTCCATTAAGATGATTTAAAATTTTTAGAGTTACTATATCATTTGCCAATGCAATATTCTTTCTTCTAATGTTTCTTGTAGAGCAAACACATTCTACCTTAGATGTTGTTGGTTTTCCATTAATGTAGTCGATAGACACTGCAATCATTGAAGACATCACTGCAACAACTGTTCCTGTTACAATATCACCAACTCTGGGGATAGACAAAAGTCTAGGATGTTTTACGCTAGCAACACGAGTTGATTTATCAAGAATTTTCTCACCTACAGTAGATGCACGAACCATATCTCCATCATCAAATGTATTGTGTCCAGATTCATATTCTTCAATTGATGCGATTTTATCTCCAGGAATTACAGTGGACTCTGACATGATTTCATTCTCATTTTTATGATTATAATTGTTTATAGTTCATCTTAGGAAATCATATAACTACAAAACAATTCAGAAAAATCATGAAGGCCTTGGTATATGACGAATATACTACAGATGACGATTTTTCCAAAATTTTAAAAATTAAGGATATTCCTGAGCCTAAACCGAAGCCAAATGAGGTTATTTTCAAGGTAAAAGCAGCGGCATTAAATTATGACGATATTTGGGGAATGAGAGGAAAACCATTAGCAATTCCTCTACCACATATTTCTGGAACCGATGCTGCCGGGGAAGTAATTGCCATAGGAGACGATGTAAAAAATATCAAGGTTGGAGACAGGGTAGTATCCCATGGAAACATGTCATGTAGAGTATGTAAAACATGTACCAAAGGGGAAGAATACAATTGTAAAAAAAGGAAAATTTGGGGATTTGAAACTGGTCCACTTTGGGGAGGATACTGCGAAGTAACTCATCTACCAGAAGTAAATGTCGTAAAAATCCCTGAAAATGTAACTTATGATGAAGCTGCTGCAGCTTCTATGACCCTATTGACTTCATGGCATATGCTTGTAGGTCGAGCAAAAATTCAACCCGGACAACTTGTGTTGGTAATGGGAGGAAGTTCTGGAGTAGGAAGTTTTGGTATTCAAATTGCCAAACTGTTTGGATGTACTGTTATTGCAACTGCCAGTCCTGATAAGCTGAATAAATTAAAAGAATTAGGAGCAGATTATGCAGTAGATCATAGAAAAGAAGATTGGCATAAAGAGGTACGAGCTATTTCAAAAAAAATTACAAAGCCTTTCGGTGATATTCCTGGTATCGATGTAATCTTTGAACACATTGGCGGAAATCATTGGAACAAGGAGTTAACTTTACTCAAATACGGTGCGACAATTGTAACGACGGGAGCTACTACTGGGTATATGGCAAAAACTGATTTACGACACATCTTCTTTAAAGGAATTAACATTTTAGGTTCTACTCAAGGAACAAGAGCAGAATTAGAGCAGGGATTATTTTGGATGTCACAAGGAAAAATAAAAGCCATAATTGATTCAGTTTATTCCCTAGAACAGGCACCTGAAGCGCATAACAAAATGCTCAAAGGTAAGGGTCTTTTTGGAAAAATCCTAATGAAGCCATAATCCTGATTTGATTATGACTGATCCCAAAATTGATTCAATTTTAGATGAAGCCAACAGATTATTCTTACACGGAAAATTACAAGAGGCAATAACTTACTACGACAAAATTCTAAATGAAAATCCAAACCATTTGGCATGTTTAAACAATAAAGGGTATGCACTAAGCAAACTCAAAGATTATGACTCTGCTATACAATGCTATGATGCTGCATTAAAATTAGATTCTAAGGATATTCCGGTACTTGTAAACAAGATCTCTTCTCTGAGAAAAAAAGGAAATCTTCCAGAAGCAGTATCTTTATGTGATGAAATTTTAGAGAATAATCCCAAATACAATATTGCTTTGTATCATAAAGAAAGAATCCTACTTTCAATGGAAAAATTTCAAGACTCTATTTTATGCTGTAATAAAATTTTAGAGGATTATCCCAACAATGGAGATGTTTTGTTTGACAAAGCATGTAATCTAATCATGCTATCTCAAATAGAAGAAGCTCTTGATAATTTAAAAAATTCAATCTCTCAGGGAAATCAATACAAAATCAAAGCAAAAAAATCAAAGTTTTTTGAAAATCTTACAAATGATCCTAGATATCAAAGCTTATTCTCCTAATTTTATAGCCAATGAGGTAATTCGAAATACTCTTGAAGACTTTCATTTCTTAATAATCTCAAAAGAGCATTTGCCTGGGGGGAAGATAAAACTGGTTTATCAAATTGATTGTCAGTAGATATTCTTGGACATGCTACCTGAATGAAGGCATCTATTCCCTTTAGGTTGTTTAGCCTATCGCTTGTAATATCAGTTAATGCAAACAATTGAACTTCTTTACCTTCTTTTTCTAATTGCTTTTTGAATTCTAATGCAAATAATTTTGATAACTGTCCTTCTTTGAGTCCAACAATTATTCCAAATGTTTTTGCTTCTGCTGCTTTGTAAATTGCAAGTGTTGCTTTCTTTTTTAATTTCTGAGCAAATTCAGTAATTTCTCTTACTTCATTGAAATATGGATCCAAAACATATGTGGGTTTGTTTGTTGATAATGCTATTCCTGATGCATGGAAATTACTTTGTCCTAAGAAGACATATGCATCTACTTTCTCTTTGAGCTTAGTTGCAGGATAAAATTCACATCCAAAGACTTGACCATCATTTAATTGTCCGCCACCTTTTCCAATTTTCACATCAACACCATTATCAGTTAAAATTTTCTTTACATTATCCATTTGATGAAGGTGCTGGCTGTCTGTTACAAGCCCAATAGTTTTTCCAGATAATATTTTTGCACATTTGTTTGCAACACTATCAAAATTTACATCATCAAAGGCATCAATTAAAATTACATTTTTCTCAATAGATTCAGTGTTAATTGTATGTCCTACATTAAATTGAATACCAGTTCCTAAAATTTTTCCTGCATTTGAATTCAAATCACATGTTCCCCATGTGGTATCGGCCAAAACATATGCTGGAATGCCAAATTTTTTTGTAATATTGGTAGCAGTTTCTTGGATTTGAGGTAAAATTCCATCTGGTCCATTCAAGGATACTGAAGCTGGCTGTTTTGATTTAATTTCTTCAAAAATCCTTTTTTCATCTATTACTATCAAGGCAACTTCAAGTATTGTGATTTTAATTTAAACCAACTGTAAAACTCGACAACTAAAAATGTCTGCCAAATAATTATGAATACATGGAAAATTCAACCGTTCTTCACATTGGTTTTGATGATACTGACTCGCCAAAGGGAATGTGTACTACATTTTTGGCTTTCAAAATTGTAAATTATTTGAAAACGCAGGATTTAGAATTTTTAGATTATCCAAAATTAATTAGGTTTAACCCCAATATTCCTTGGAAAACACGCGGAAATGGGGCTGTATCACTAAAAATTAGAACCGAGGATCCCGAAAAAATTAAAAATAAAATTAAAAACTTTGTTTCAAAATACTCTGACACAAAAAACGGGGCAAATCCTGGGCTTGTATTTTATGAAAATACAGCAATTCCATCTAAATTCACAGAATTCAGCGAATTGGCATTATGGCAACTAATCAACAGAAACCATGCAAAAGAATTTGCCTCAAAAAACAATCTTGAAGTTTTTTACAAGGGTAATGGACAAGGACTTGTTGGTGCAATTGGTGCCATTGGGTATAATTTTGATGATCATACACTAGAATTACTTAGTTATAGAAAACGCTCAAAGTTTGGAAAAGAGAGAAAGATTTCTGCTCAAAGTGTAAAAACAATGCAGCAACAAACATTTCCTCACACATTCAATAGTTTTGATTATAAAAAATCCAGAGTACTAATTACACCTCATGGACCTGATCCTGTATTTTATGGTGTTCGTGGAGAAAAAATTGAATCGTTGTTAGAGGCCACAAAAATTCTTGAAACTAAAGAAAAATTAGATGGACACATGATATTCAAATCTAATCAGGGAACAGGTGATCATCTCAAAAATACTTTGACCAGTACTACTCTCAAACCATATGCATCTGGGATTGTCACAGGTATAGTATCATCAACTCCAAAAATCGAAAAAGGCGGACATGTATTTTTTTCAATTTCTGTTGATAATATAGAAATACACTGCGCAATATACCAACCCACAGGATTATCCTCGATTGGATTGAATTTGATTAAAGGAGACAAAATAAGAGTGGGAGGTGGTGTAAGAAAGGCATCAAAAACCCATCCTAGAACATTAAATCTAGAATTTATTCAGATACTAAATCTTGAAAAAAACATATCACAAACAAATCCTCTATGTGTAAAATGCAATAAAAAAATGAAATCAAAAGGAAAGAATCAAGGTTACAAATGTGTAAAATGCGGAAAAACAGCCAAGAAAAAGACCTCTTTAGAAATTCCTAGAAAAATAAAAAAACAACAATACATTCCAGATATTTCTGCTCATAGGCATCTCAGTAGGCCTATTACGCGTATAGGTAAAGCAAACAAAAATTCTAAATTTGATAATTCTTCTTCGTGGTTCTCTTTATATGAAAATTAAGTAGCGGGGAGTAGATTTGAACTACTGATTTGCGGGTTATGAGCCCGCCGGGATGACCTAGCCCTAAATAGTCTGACTTCCCCACCCCGCTGATCCGTAAATGAAAACGTGCCGTATATACGCGTTATCAAATCCTTGAAAGTAATTAATAGGATTTGAAGGGATGAAACCTTCGTGGATAAAAGATTAAGGATTGCAGGAATTGTAGGTGCAATCATTTTTTCAATTTTCGTATTAACATCTGAGGATGATCCAATCCCTTTACCAGAACCACCATCTGCAACAGTCGAAGATAACTCAGTTGCAGTTCTTGCAGAAAATCTAGAAAATCCACGCTCAATAGCAGTATCTGATGAAAAAATCTTTGTTACAGAAAAAGAAGGTAGAATTAGAGTAATTCAAAATAATGAATTGTTAGAAGAGCCTCTAGCCACATTTCGTCCCGCAGAAGTTTTTGATGGTGGATTATTAGGAATTACAACTCATCCAGATTATACTAACAATCACTTTCTCTATGTTTTTCTAACATATGAAGAGAATGAAACTTTGTGGAACAAAGTAATCAGAATTACAGAATCTGATAATAAACTTCAAGACGCTACAACAATTTTTGATAAAATTCCGGGTTCAGTTTTTACCAATGGTGGATTTTTAAAATTTGGTCCAGATGAAAAATTATACGTTGGCACTGGAACTGTGTCTGATGCATCTCATCTTCCACAGGATCTAAATTCTTTGGCTGGAAAAATTCTGAGATTAAATGATGATGGAACAATTCCAGATGATAATCCTTTTTCAAATTCACCTGTATACTCTTATGGATTTAGAAATCCGCAAGGTCTAACATGGGATGAAGCAGGAAATATGTATGCTGCAGAACTAGGACCTGAAAAAAATGATGAAATTAATCTTATTCAACCAGGAAAAAATTTTGGTTGGCCTGAAAATGAATGTCTAAAAACAGAGCAATTTGAAGGTGCAGTAATGTGTTATGATCCGGGAATAGAAATGGGAGGAATCCTCTTTTATTATGGAGATGCCCTTGATTTAGAACACTCCTTTATTATGACCTCATTACGTGCCTCAAATCTTTATCAATTAGACTTGGAAGAAGGGTTGAAATCTCAAAAGAGCATTCTAAGTGGAGCAGGTAGAATTAGGGATGTAGCACAAGGTCCAGATGGAAGTCTTTATGTAATTACTTCAAATACTGATGGAAAAGGTTTTCCAGATAGAATGGATGATAAACTATTGAGGATATTGAAATAAAATGAAGGATTCATCAATTTCAAAATTTTTTGAAAAATCAAGATCTGAAAGATTAGATATTATCAAAAACTTTGCCGACTTGTCTGATGAAGAAATAAAAATATTAGAAAACCCCAACGGTGGAATCTCTTTTGAAAAAGCAGACAAGATGGTGGAAAATGCTATTGGTACATTTTCTTTACCTTTAGGGATTGCAACAAATTTCAAAATTAATGGAAAAGACTATGTTATTCCTATGGTTATTGAAGAGCCATCTGTAATTGCAGCAGCTTCCAAAGGTGCCAAGGTTGCTCGTATCCTAGGAGGATTTGAGGTAGAAGCTGATGAGTCATACAGTATAGGACAAATTCAGATATTGGATGTAGATAATTCAGACGCTATCATAAAAATCAAAAATTCTACTGATGAAATCCTAAAACTTGCAAATTCTAAGAGTAATACCTTATCAAAAATGGGTAAAGGTGCCAAGGAAGTATCATGTAAAGAAATTGAAACTCCGCAAGGAAAAATGCTCATAGTAGAATTACTAATTGATGTTGGAGATGCAATGGGTGCAAACGTAACTAATACCATGTGTGAAGGAGTTTCTCCCTTTTTAGAGCAAATTACAGGTGGCCGTTCTTTGTTACGTATATTATCAAATTATTCAACAAGAAGGATGGCAAGAGCCAAGGCAGTTTTTGAAAAAGATGCTGTTGGAGGTGAAGATGTAGTTGATAACATAATTTCTGCATTCCAATTTGCAGACAATGATGTATTTAGAGCAGTCACTCACAACAAAGGAATTATGAACGGGACCATTGCTGTTGCAAATGCAACCGGACAAGATAGTCGTGCTATTGAGGCAGCAGCAAATGCATATGCTGCAAATTCTGGTCGATATAGATCTTTAAGTAAATGGTCTAAAGATGAAAATGGGAATCTAGTAGGATCCCTGGAATTACCATTATCTGTTGGAATTGTTGGTGGAATTGCAAACGTTCATCCTACTGCAAAAATATGCAACAAGATTCTTGGAGCCACTTCTGCCCAAGAGCTTGCATGTATAATGACAGCAACTGGATTGGCACAAAACTACAGTGCAATTAGAGCACTGTCTACTGAAGGAATACAAAAAGGACACATGAGATTACACGCTAGAAATTTGGCTGCTGCTGCAGGAGCTGCAAATGAACAAATTGATAAAATTGTTCAAAAAATGATTGAAGAGAAAAATATCTCATTGGATAAAGCTAAAGAATTGGTAAATGAAATTTAAAATCCTATTATATGGCTAGTTGATGAAAAAATTTACAATGTCTCAGGTAAAGTTTGCAATACCCAAAGGCAGTCTTGAGGATGCAACATTCAAACTTTTAGAGAGATCCTGGACCAAAGTCAACAGAAAAAGTAGAACTTACCGTGTGTTCTTGGATGATCCAAATATTATTGTAAAGATGCTTAGACCTCAAGAAATTCCAACTTTAGTATCTGAAGGATTGTATGATGTAGGAATTACAGGAAAAGACTGGGTAGGAGAAACAAAGGCAGATGTTGAACCAATTTTAGATTTGGAATATGGGAAAATTAGATTAGTTATTGCATTTCCTGATAAATATTCTTACAAAAATCTTGATGCAATGATTGCAGATTATGCAAAAAAGAAAAAAATTCTTCGTATTTCCTCTGAATATCTTACAACTGCCTCAAAATTTCTAAAAGAATCAAAATCGTATAAGAAATACTATGGCTCAAAAGATCCTCTAATAGTCACTCCATGGGTAAGATTAGGGACAAACAAAAATGTACAAATTCATTTGTCTTTTGGAGCCACCGAGGCAAAACCTCCTGAAGATGTAGATGCAATAATGGATGTAACTGAAACAGGAACTACTCTAAAACAAAATAAATTAAAAATTGTCGATGAAGTTCTTACTTCTACTGCTCACCTTATAGTTAACAAAAAATCTCTTAAAGATCCAAAAAAACGGGAAAAAATCTTTGATATTGTAACTTTGATGAGAGGAGCAGTACACGGCAGAAAATACCTCCACATTTATCTTAATGTTGAAGAAAATAATCTCAAAAAATTATTAAAACAAATGCCATCACTCAAAAGACCTACTGTTAGTCCCTTAAGTGAAGATGGTTGGTTTGGAGTAAACACTGTCATCAGGAAAGAAGAATATCACAAACTAATCCCCAAGTTAAGGAAAATTGCTCAAGGACTTGTAGTTCATGAACCACGACAAATTTTAGAACTTGAGGAGATTAAACGTGATGAAGAAAATTGATGAAAATAATTCAAGTAACCAATATTGAAAAATTTGCAGCTAAAATAATACCAAAACAGCCTCAAAAAAACAAGAAAATAGTAGAATCCATCATAAAAAAAGTTCAGAAAGATGGAGACTTGGCAGTAAAAAAATATGAAAAAAAATTCAGTGGAGCTAAACTCTCTAACCTGCGAGTATCAAAAAAAGAAATAGAAAATGCTTACAACAAAGTATCAAAACAAGAAATTAACGCAATTAAAATTGCAAAAATGAGATTACAAAAGACTGAAATCTCAATCAAGTCTAACCTTAAGAATATAGTCATAAATAATGATGGAGTGAAAATTTCTAAAAAATTTGTACCGTTACAAAATATTGGGTGCTATATTCCAGGAGGACTTGCAAAATACCCTAGCTCTGTTATAATGTCTGTGACTCCAGCAAAAGTTGCAGGAGTAAAAAGAATAGTTGTTGTTTCTCCCCCTGACTCTAATGGAAAAATTAATGCGCTAACCGTTGTTGCTGCAGATATTTGTGGTGCAGATGAAATTTACAAAGTTGGAGGTGCCCAAGCAATTGCAGCACTGTCTTTTGGAACAAAATCAATAAAGAAAGTTGAAAAAATTGTAGGACCAGGAGGTGCTTTTGTAACTGCAGCCAAATCAGTCGTTAGTGATAGTACTGCCATTGATATGCTTGCAGGTCCTACAGAATTAGGAGTTATTGCTGATGATTCTGCAAATCCAAATTACATAGCTCTAGACTTGATTTCTCAAGCAGAGCACAGTAGTGATACTTTTTGTTATCTTGTTACGAATTCAGAAAAATTAGCAAAATCTGTTAACCAATCAATTGAAGGGTTAATTTCAAAAATTAAAAGATCAGAATTTGTAAAAAAGAGCCTTAAACAAAACGGCTTCATTGCAATTTGTAAGAATCAATCAGATATGATCAAACTCGCAAATGAATTAGCACCAGAACACCTTCAAATCATGACTAGAAACTCTCAAAATCTGGCATCAAAAATCACTACTCCAGGATTAGTTTTGCTTGGAAATGACACTCCTTCTTCTGCTAGTGACTATATTTTAGGCTCAAATCATATTTTACCTACAAATGGATTTGGAAAGACACGAGGGTCCCTATCAGTTCTTGATTTTATCAAGATTAACACCCAAGTTAGTGCAACTAGGAAATCCTTGTCTAAAATTGCAAATTATCTTGATGTGTTTACTAAAGCAGAAGGTCTACCAAACCACTATGAAGCAGTAAGAGGAAGAATAGAATGAAAACGAATTGGTATGAAAAAAAAATCAATGATTTGTTGTCAATAGGAGGATATGAGAAACCTGAATTACAACAAGATTCCCTAAAACTTGATTCCAATGAAAATTATGTAATCTCCAAACAGTTTCAAAATGATTTAATTTCTGGCGCCAAAAAAAAATCTGATGTACGCGAATATCCATTAGGTGGAGTAGAACGATTAATTCAGGCCATAGGAAAATTTATCAAAATACCTTCTTCAATGATTGGAGTTGGAAATGGCTCTGATCAAATATTAGATTTGATATTAGCTAATTTTGCTACAACAAAAACCAAAGTACTAACATCAAATCCAACATTTGGATTTTTTGAAGAAAGATGCAAACTTTATTCTATTCCTATGATTGCCCTACCCTTCTCAAATGATATGAAATTAAATGTCGCTGAATTTAAAAAACAATCAAAAAATGCAGATATTCTCTATCTTGATTCTCCAAACAATCCTACTGGATTCCAATTTTCAAAAGCTGATTTACAAAAACTTGTAAAATCATTTGATGGATTGGTAATAATTGATGAAGCATATGGAGAGTTTAGCAAATACTCTTTGGCAAACATGGTAAAAACACAACCAAATCTAATTGTAGTTCAAACCTTATCCAAATCATTTGGACTGGCAGGATTAAGACTAGGATACTTTATTGCTAACAAGCAATTTACTGAAGCATTCACCAAAGTTTTACAATACCCATATCCACTAAGCACACTTACAATTGAGGCTGGAATTTTAGCTGTAGAAAAACCTCAACAAATGAAGGACTCTGTAGAAATTATCAAAAAAGAAAGACAGCGAATAATTGAAACTCTTCAGAAATACAATACTTTTGAGGTCTTTGATTCTGAGGCTAATTTTGTACTATTTGACGCTCACGGCTCCTATCAACGCGTATTTACAGCCTTATTTGAGCAAGGAATTTCCATTAGAAAATTAGGAAAAATTGGAAACCATGAAGGATGTCTAAGGGTAACCATTGGAACCAAAGAAATGAATTCCAGATTTTTGTTAGCTATTCGTGATCTATTAAGATGACTTTATCTGAATATCAACCTGGAATCTATCTAGATGACTCGATAATTGATTCCCTTACAAACAGTGACGGAATAATTTTTGATTGTGATGGTGTTTTAATTGATATTACAAAATCCTATGATCTAACTATTGATAAAACCACAAAATATGTTTTGGAAAAATTTTCAAACATTACTGATGCAATTAGTATTGATTCTAAAATTATAGATGGATTCAAATCAACTGGAGGATTCAATGATGAAGTAGATTTGGCATATGCTGCAATCATTTCAATTTTTGTAGCAAAAAAAACTAAAAGAGATCAACTAGAGTTTATTTTTGAAGTTATTAAAAACTGTGATACATCAGGTATTATTTCTACAGAAAAATACCTTGAAAAAATTATTAATTTTGATGAAATTAAAAATCATCTGTCATATCCAGGAACTCATCATGACAATCCCTTATACAAAATCTTTGATCAATTATTTTATGGACCAGAATTATATGAAAAACTTTTCAATAACAAATCTGAATTCTCAACTCCTGGATTAATTGAAAATGATCTTGTCATAGTAAATGCATCATTAATTTCTAAATTAAAATCAAAATACAACTCAAAAATAGGAATTGTAACTGGACGAGGAAAAGAATCAGTTAGATATTCACTCAGAAATTTGTTAGAAGAGTTTGATGTAAATAATTCTGCCTTTTTAGAAGATGAACCAAGAAGTCTTGCAAAACCTAACCCTGAATCACTAATTCGCTCAATTAAGGCAATGAATACTAAAAACTCTCTTTATGTGGGCGATTCAATGGAGGACTTGATCATGGCTAAAAAAGCAACTGAGCAAGGACACAAAACTAACTTTTGTGGGATAATAGGAACAAGCAAAAATCCTTCACAAAAACTAGATTTATTTGAAAAAAATGGTGCCCAACTAGTACTAGATTCAATAGAATTACTACCGAAGGTATTAAATTTAGAATGAGGTAGAGTTAATCTTCTGTGGTAAACATGAAAGCAAGAAAAAGCACTCTTAATAGAAAAACAAAGGAAACAACAATTTCAGTCTCTGTAAATTTAGATGGTGCAGGAAAAACCTCAATTAACACAGGAATTAACTTTCTTGATCACTTGATCACATCATTTGGGAAACATTCAATGATGGATCTCAAAGTAAATGCAAAATCAAATGATAAGATTGAACATCACTTAATTGAAGATACTGCAATAACTATTGGTCTTGCAGTTGATAAAGCGCTAGGAAATCGAAGTGGAATTACTAGATTCAGCTATGCTTCTGTTCCAATGGATGAATCTCTGGCAGAAGCATCAATAGATCTGGTAAAAAGACCTTTTTGGAAATTGGTTTTATCTATCAAACGCAATAAAATCGAGGATGTATCAAAAGAGGATTTGGAACACTTTTTCCAATCTTTGCTTCAAAATCTAAACAGCTGTATCCACCTCACTGTAAAGTATGGGGAAAACGACCACCACAAAGTTGAATCTGCAATCAAATCACTAGCAGTTGCCTTCAGAACAGCTTCATCATACGATAAAAAACAAAAAGGAATTCCAAGTACAAAAGGTTCAATGTAATGGTAAGTGTAGCAATATTTGATTATGGTGCTGGAAACATTTTCAGCCTCAAAAACTCTCTAGAAAACGCAGGAGCTACGGTAGATGTTATTACAACATTTGATGAGCCTAATCACTACTCTGGTCTACTACTACCCGGAGTTGGTAACTTTGATCCAGCTATCAAAAGCATTAACGAACATTCCAAAATCCAATTCAAAGATTATGTAAAAGACACAACTCCTGTATTAGGAATCTGCCTTGGAATGGAGATGTTTTTTGAGAAAAGCGAAGAAGGACATGAAAAAGGGCTCAACGTAATTGGTGGAGAAGTAATTGAACTACCTCCAACACTAAAAGTTCCTCACATGGGATGGAATGATTTGGAGATAAAAAAACCCGGAAAAATACTTGAAGGTGTAAAGGAAGGATCATGGGTTTACTTTGTTCATTCTTTTAGAGCAAAACCCACATCAGATGATGTAATTACAGCAGAGTCTGATTATGGGATTAAAGTTCCAGCAGTAGTTGAGAAGGACAACTTTTTTGGAACACAATTTCACCCAGAAAAATCAGGAAAAGTTGGAACTATTATGATTGAAAATTTTCTAAACGAGTGTAAGAAATGAAAATAATTCCTGCAATTGATCTGATGAGTGGACAAGTAGTACGACTTTACAAAGGGGATCCGAAACAAAAAACCGTCTATAGTGATAATCCAATTGAAATTGCCCAGAAATGGGAAAAAAATGGAGCAGACATGCTTCATATCGTTGACCTTGATGCCACCCTTGGATTGGGATCAAATCTTTCTATTATTAAAAAAATAATAGAAAATATCAGCATTCCAGTTGAGATAGCAGGAGGTCTAAGAGATGAATCAATAGTTATGGATGCAGCTCATATCTCAAAAAGAATTGTAATAGGTACTTTGGCCTTTAAAGATAAAGAAATTCTTAAAAAATTATTAGAAAAATTAGGCTCTGAAAAAATTGTAATCTCAGTTGACCACAAAGATGGCAAAATTGTAACTCATGGATGGCAAAAAGGAACCGACATTGACTTGATTGATTCAATCAAAGATTTTCTTGCAATGGGATTCACCGAATTTTTACTAACCAATGTCAATAGAGATGGAACCCTTGAAGGTCCTGATTTAGAATTCTTGGAAAAAGCTTGCAATCTCAATGCCAATGTCATTGCAAGTGGCGGAATCTCTAATGCAAAAGATGTAGAAAATGTTAAAGAAAAAAATCCATTTGGGGTCATTTTAGGAAAAGCCCTTTATGAGAACAAAATTTCAATTGAGGAGGCAAAAAAATTATCATGACACTAACAAAAAGAATTATTCCATGCCTTGATGTAAAAGAAGGCAGAGTAGTAAAGGGACTTCATTTCAAATCAATTAAAGACGCAGGAGATCCAGTAGAACTTGCAAAACAGTACAGTGATGAAGGAGCTGACGAGCTGGTATTTCTGGACATTACAGCATCAGAGGAAAAACGAGAAACAATAAAAAATTTGGTTAGACAAGTTGCAACTGTAATTAACATTCCTTTTACAGTGGGAGGAGGAGTAAACTCTCTTGAGGATGCTCGCAATATTTTACTAAACGGTGCAGATAAGGTTGGAATTAATACAGGTGCTGTGAAAAATCCAAAACTCCTCACTGAACTCATGGAAATTTTTGGACGGCAATGTGTAGTAGTTGCAATTGATGCTAAAAGAAACTATGAACCAAAGGAA
>JACEMX010000180.1 GCA_013867335.1 Candidatus Nitrosomaritimum aestuariumsis | reverse complement strand
AAATTGTCACATCTTTTTTTTGGTTACCTGATGAAACAGTAGTGCCAATTTTTATTTCTCCGAATTCAGTATTTGGTCCCAGCATTGTTTTTGTTAACAGTGGAACAATTGAAAGATCATTTACGGTTCCCTTTAATTTGTAAGCAAACTTGTCTGAAAAGTAAACTCCGCCTCTAGTGGTAGGAGAATTGACAGGTGTTGGAGAATTTATTATAGCCACATTCTCCAATGTAAAATTCTTCCCGTCAAGAGAAAGTAAAAAAGAACCACCAGAGGTACTCTTCATTAATTCTTCTAAAAGTTCCAGATTTACTGACATTGTAATTATGCAATTTTGTAATTCTTTTGAATCTTTCTAGGTAGTTAGCAGACTTTTAAAAGAAGAAAATTTAATCAAATTTAACGCCTATTTCTAAACATCTTTAAAAATGACAAGAATGACTCTATTTTATTGCAAGAATTTGCCAATCCTCATGCTCTAAGAAATGAAATTTTGAGTTTGATTGTTGAGAGTGGTCTAGATGAAGACTGTTATACAGAAATGCTGGATTACACAATAGAACTTTTTGAAACTCAAGGATTAGGGTCAGATTATTACGGATATCACAATATTAACCACGAATTAGAAGTAACTTATGTTGCACTTTTGGCAGCAAACATGAATCATGTTTCAGACAAATTTTCAAAAGACGATTTGAAATATCTTTATGCTGCTGCGTTGTTTCATGATTTTGATCCTCAAAAAAGTGTAGATAAACCCCATGAAGAAAGTGTCTTGAAATTTATTTCGATGGATCGAAAACTACGACAGCTTTTGGATACAGCTCGTCTTGACCTGGAAATAATCAAAGTTTTGATTTTAAGAACAACTTACCCATGGAGCGGAAAATTAAAAGAAAATGCCGAGATGCAAATTCAGCAATGCTTCAAAAAATCAGAACTGACTAAAAACAATGAAGAGTATCAAGAGCATATCAGGTATCTTGGATGGTATCTATCAGTAGTTGATAGAGTCAGCGGTTACACATTAGGTAATTTTTCCAAGGCCATGGAGATGGCAAAAATGAATGCACATGCATTAGCTTGGAGACCTTCATTGATTGTACGTAGTTCTGTAGCTTATTTTGAAGAGTTGCTAAACAGAGAAACCGAAATGTGTAGATTAGTTTTAAAGTCTCTTCCAAAGCACATGAGAAAAAATTTCTTTGACACTGTATTGTCATTTATGAATATCAGACAGCAAGAAATTACCATTCAAGCCGACTATGCATATGAAAATTTGAAGTTAGTTCCAACGATAGAAAATCTTCAAACAAGAGAAGATCCAAATTTCATCAAGACGTTATTTTCAATTTTTCATGAATTGCCAAAACCCCTTCAATTCTCAAAGGAAAAATTTGAAGAATCAGTGAAAAACCCAGATGTCCTTTTGAATACTCTTCGATTAAATGATTGTCAAGGAGAAATTGTCGGATTTGCAAAGGGAGGACCACTTGAAACATACCAATTACGCCCAGAAATAAGAGATGAAAATTATGGACTTAATAATACAATTTTTCTTGAACCACTTGCCTTGAGAATGGGTTATTGGGGATTGAAGGGAGGAAGTGAGATGAGACATATGTTTATCATGCAATCAAATGCAAAAAAATTCAAATTTTTAACTAGTTTTGCTTTGAGGGATGTGGTTAGAGCCAGAGTAAATAAAGAAAAAGCAGAATTTGTTACACTCTTTGATCCTGAAAGATGGGATTACTATCGAATTCAATTATAACAAATCTAAATGAAAACTCTAGAAATTAGAAAATCATTAAGGAAATTAATATCAGGAGATGTTTTGTGGGATAAAGACATCTTAAATTTTTATTCAGTTGATTCCAGTTTGTATCAAGTTACTCCAAAGGTTGTAGTTATACCAGCCACAGAAGAGGACGTAATTTCCGTAGTAAAATTTGCAAAAAAAAATAAAATTTCAGTAACAGTTAGAGGTGCAGGTACTGGTTTAGTTGGTAGTGCATTAAATACAGGAATCATTATAGATTTGAAAAACCTCAATTCAATCACTGTTAAAAAAAATTATTCTATTATCGGTGCAGGGATTATCAAAGGAAAGTTAGACCAAGTGCTTAGTCAAAAAGGAAAATTTTTTCCGCCAAATCCATCAATTGGTCCGTATTGTGCAATGGGAGGAATTATCGGAAATAATGCAAGCGGTGCTAGAACTTTGAAGTATGGCAGTACAATTGACAATCTAGAAGAAATTACGTTTGTTAATGGTAAGGGAGAGAAAATAACTCTTCCAACTAACAATAAAATTAGTAAAAATGTTTTTAAAATTTCAAGTAAAATTGAGAAAGAAAAATTTCCAATGGTGTCGAAGAATTCATGTGGATATAGATTAGATTGCATAAAATCCATTAAAGATACGCACAAAATCCTGGCAGGATCTGAAGGGACCTTGGGCATAGTTCTATCTGCAAAAATTAGAATACGAGACATCCCAAAGAGAAGATTGCTAGTTATTGTCGAATATCAATCACTGCGAAATGCTGCCAAAGATTGTTTGAAAATAAAAGAAACAAATCCCTCTGCAATAGAGTTTGTAGACAAATCAACCCTGAAGAATTTTGATTTTAAATTTAAAAAAAATACCGATTGTTTGCTTTTTGTAGAATACGATTCTGACATTGAAAAAAATAAAAATAATTTAAAAAATTTTGCAGATGGACAAATAGCAAAAATCTCTAAATCAAGAAAAGAAATTGAGAAATGGTGGAAATTCCGAGACCTTGCGTTATCATATAGCTTAAAATCAATAAAACAAGAAGACAGAATTCCACACATTATCGAAGATGCAACTGTTCCTTTAGAAAAATTAGGGAATTTGTTTTCAATAATTGAAAAACTAAACAAGAAATTTCATACAAATACTGTAATGTATGGACATGCAGGAAATGGAAACATACACGTCCGAATTATTTCCAATAGAAAAAAAATCAAAATACTTGATGAAATTTCAAGGACATATTTTGAGCAGATCATTGAACTTGGAGGAACTATAACTGGAGAACATGGCGACGGTATTGCCAGATCCAGATTTATAAAAAATCAATATGGCCCTACAAACTACCAATTATTCAAAAAAATTAAAGAATTTTTTGACCCAGAAGAAATTCTAAATCCAGGAAAAATAACAAAGCCAAGACGGTTTTCTACTCTAGAAAAGGTCTAAAAAGTAACCAAATTTGTATAGAATAGATATGCAGTAAGGCTTTATTAACAAAAAAAAATTCACAGACACGTGATAAAAAAAATCATTGTTTTTGCAGTAGCATCTCTGGTTCTATCAATAGGTGTGGCCCCCATCTACGGAATAGATCCCTTAGAGAGGGCAGTAATTAATGATGAAAGATTAGTGAATCTAAGCGGTGCGACACTTGGTGAGCACATCATAGTAAATCAACAAGTGCAGATCACAGCAAAAATCACCAACACCCAAGATGAGATTCAAGATTTTGTGTACATTGTGCAAATAAAAGATGAAAATGACATTGTTGTAAAACTAGGATGGATTTCCGGATCTTTGACAAGTTATCAAAGCTTTAGTCCTTCCTTATCATGGACCCCAAAAGAATCCGGAGTTTACAACGCAGAAATTTTTGTTTGGGATAGTCTATTGTATCAAGACGCATTAGCAAATTTTGTAACATTAGAAATTATCACAAGTTGATTTTTTGAAAAAGTTATCGCATTCGATTACGAAAAAAATTGATTTGGATCATAAAAATTAAGATCGGTAATTTGCCTCATAGTAAAAAAATTTTAACAAGTTCTCGCTAATAGAACCTCACGCCTAGGAATTGTATGACAATAGGTTATTGTGTAAAGTGTCGTGATAAAAGAGAAATCACCGGCGCTAGTCCATACACGATGAAAAATGGCAAACCTGCAATCAAGGGCACATGTCCATCATGCAGCACAGCCATATTCAGAATAGGAAGAGGCTAGAAATTTTTTAACAATCTAGCAATTGCTTTCCTTTTTAGATTCTACTGCACAGCGTGAGCAGTGCAACTAGAATTTTTCTTGACAAAAAATAATCTACAACCTTCTGTAGATTTCCTTGAACTCTTTAGCTAGATCATATGAGATATTCATCAGATGAGATAGCTGAATCATACTAGTTTTATTTCTAGAGAGTTGTCGTAGAATTGTCAATGCCTTTTGAGGAGAATTTGAGTTCAAATTCATTTCACCAGACCAAGTTTTAAATGCCTCATTTACATCCAAACAAAAATTCAGAACAAATTGTTCCCAATTTTTTATTGGCTCTAAAGATGTTTTTGGTAAAATCATATCCGATATTTCTCGGAATTCGTTTTTTCTGTCAACCAAAAGTTTTTTCAAAGCTTCATGGGTTTTGGTTTCATTGAGTCCTTCTTTTTTTAAGGCGTAGATATTACTCATAAGATACTATTTTCATCGCCACACATAAGATAAGAGGTATTTTGAATTAAAATTTGTCTTAAATTCCTAGAAAAAACAAACGTTTGTTCATTCAAAAAAATAAGAGAAAACACATCCCAAATCAGAGGGTTTACACAGAAAGTTCTGAAAATCTATTTCCCACATAGTCCCAGTTTATCACATTCCACCAAGAATCAATATACTCGTTTTTTCTGTTTTGGTATTTTAGATAGTATGCATGCTCCCACAAGTCCAATCCTAGTAGCGGTGTTTTGTTATATGTCCAAGGACTATCTTGATTTTTTGTAGTCATAATTTCAATTTTGTTAAATGTTCTGTTAAAGACAAGCCAACACCATCCGCTTCCTTCAATAGATAAAGACATCTCAAGAAATTTTTTTTTAAAATCTTCAAAACTATTAAAGTAAACATCAATAGAATCAGACATCTTTCCAGTTGGGTTTCCTCCCCCATCAGGATTCATGGTTTCCCAAAATAATCGATGATTCTCAAACCCTCCTCCAAAAAAAACAATATCTTTTCGGTGTTCTTCGGGAATTAATTGCAAGTCTGAAAGAATGGAAGTTATGTATTGGGGATGAGAGGCCCCACCAATTTTTTCGAGAGTTTTGTTTAAACCATCTACATATGATTGATGGTGTTTTTTATGATGAATAAGCATTGTTTGCTCATCGATGAAGAGTTCAAGTTCATCATAACCATATGGCAATCTTGGGAGCTGGTATCGTACCACAAATTATTTGGATTAATATCCACATATAATTCGCAAGTGGAAAGAAAGATAACTGTAATTTGTGAAAAATCCTTATGACAAAATTGACAATGGTTGATTTGAAAATTTTGTTTTTAGGCATTAACAAGGATGGAAGTTTTGATGAAAACGACATTGAGAAATCAGATTTAAAGAAATTAGGAGTAGGTAGAATTCTTGATCAGCTAGCATCATTAAAGGAGCGAGGCCTGATTGAAATGAATAGTAACGGCTCTTTCTCCATTACCAACTCGGGAAAAAATATTCTGTGGGATGACCAAATTCCATTGTGGCTAAAAATTCTCAGAATACTAGAAATAAAATCTCAAAATACTGCGACAATTGCATCATTTTTACTTGCTTCTTTAGATAAGGTCAATGAAGAGATTGAAGACCTTAGAAAAAGGCACCTAGTGTTAATGTCCCCTCTCAGAAATGAAACAGGACTGGAAAAATTTTACGAGATTTTACCTGAGGGAATTGAAACAATTGAAAAATCCCAGAAAGGAGAATTCAAAGATAAACCACAAATCAAAAACTCACAGGTAGAGATTTTGCCGATTTTGGATGAAACCATAAAACAGATTCAAGAGATGCAAGAAATATCAAGCGATAAGAAACAAAACATTGTTTCAAATCTATTGAAAATAAAAGAAAAATTAGAAATCTAGTTACTTTGAGCTGATTTTATCATGAATTTGAGCCAAGATCAGTTTGGCTTTGTCTTTGTTTTCATAGGAATCAACTGTTTCGTCCATTATTGCATCTATTTCATAGCTCTTGTCCACCAAAATATTTGCCACATGATCATCTAAGGTGCCATTTCCAATCAAATAATATGCAAAGACAGTATTTTTTTGGCCAATTCTGTGAAGTCTATCTTCAGCTTGTCTGTGAATTGCCGGACTCCAATCCAATTCAGCAAATATCACATATTTTGCACGAGTTAAATTGATACCAACATTTCCAGCCCTAAGGCCTGCAATCATTAGTTTGGATTCGCCTTTTTGGAATTTGTCTATTTGGTCTTGACGCATGGTGTCGGTTTGTCCTCCAATAATTGAAACGGGAGAAAATTCCTCAAGGCGCTCATGGAGTAATTTGTGGATAACTTTGTGATGACAAAACACCACTACGCTTTCTTCAATTTCCATAATGTTTTTTACAAAATTAATTACATGAGGTAACTTTGCAATGCCGGCTACCTGTCTTTCACTCTGAATTGCCCTTTGGTAAGAAGCTGATTTCTTAAATTCAGTTTCTGCATCTTTTTGTTCTTCCTCTAACCTAGTCCAAATCTTATCTAATTCTTCTAGATAGTACTCAGTATCAGCATCAATTACCTCCTTGTAGCGTACTTTGTCTTTTAGTTCTTTGAGAACATCTGATTTCTTTCTTCTAAGCATAACATGTTTTTGTAATTCATTTCTCAGAGAAGCTCTTTTGTTTTCTAAAACAATTGCCTTTCCTTTTTCATTAACATAACAAAAGTACTCACAGAATTCTTTAAAGCTTCCAAGAAGTCCAGGTTTTAGAATATCAACAATAGGCCAAATTTCAGAACCTCGATTGTAAATTGGAGTTCCAGACAATCCTATCCTGTAGGTAACAGATGGTTGTGCTGCCAAATCTTTTACCGCCTTGTATTTTTGAGTTGTTTTTGAGCGGAGGTTGTGGACCTCATCGCAGACCACAGTTTTGATATTTAGATTTGATAAATCTGGTAATCTCTTGTAGAGTAATTCATAATTAATGATGTAAAAGTCAGTCTTTGGTAAATCTTCCAGTTTCCCTGTTCTAATAATTGTAGAAGAAGGAGATTCGGTTTCAACTATCCTTCCGTTACGACTTTTTTTCTTCACGAATTTAGATATTTCACGGTTCCAGTTTTGCAATGTGACTAGTGGGGCAACTACCAATACAGGAAAAGTTTGTTTTTCAGTAGCAACATAAGATAATGTTTGTACAGTTTTCCCCAAACCCATCTCATCTGCAAGTAATGCATTTCCTGATGATTTTAAGAGAAAATCCAATCCTTCTTTTTGGAAATTAAGGAGTTTCCCTCTAAATTGATCACCTGTTTTGGCTCTGTTTAGTTTATGCTTAATTGGAGGGAGTGTTGGTTTAGGAGCAAAAGTTTTGATAACTTTTCTTTGCCATGCAGATTTTGATAAAATTTCTAGCGGGTAGCGGTCCATCATGGCCTTTAGTTGCTTTACACTTTCTGTACTGTCAGGAATAATTACCTCGTCAATGTTTTCACCATACCAGGCTTCAGGCACAAGTTTTGAAATCATGCTTACTGCACGTTGTCCAGTTAATTTCCAACTCCAGGTTTTTGAATACTTGTCAAGAACGTATTCTAAAGTCCCGAAATTTTCCATCGATGTTGCCATAATTTGTGGATAAAACGTTTTTTTGCTTTATGAATCTTCATGTTTGATTCGATCACAGTATTGATCTAAAAAATTTAGCAATAGTTAAAATATGAAGTTGTTATGAACAATGGGTAAATTTTGAAATAAAAAACACCCAAAATTTTCAATGACAGGCGTGAATAATTTTCAAAAAAAGACAATGATGAAATAGGAAATACGTTAACCTAACACATGGTTCAAGATGGATACGGATGGATCTATTTGGTATTTTTCCTAATCATTCCACTATCTCGAATTCTTCCAAGATTAGTACGAAAATGGAAGCAAAAAGATCAGGCAGAATCAGAGCAATTTACACAGCAGTCATTTAATTCGACAAATGAAACAATATCTCAAACTCCACCCAGACAATATCACGAGGACATACCAAGAGAAATGAAACCTCAGTCACTCGACATGTTGATTTTAGGAGAATTGAATCGAGGAGTGAAAAGCTTCAATTCTATTCAAAGAAATCTAGGAATAGATACAGAGAAACTAGATGAAACATTGGAAAGTTTAGAAAAACAGGGTCTGATGAAGGTTCAACACAAACAGGGGCTATTTGGGCCAAAAATTGAATTAACCCCTACAGAAAAAGGTTTCAAAAAATTTTATTCTTGAAATGATATAGTATAATTATAGTAAACTGCAACTACTAACATTGTCTAAATACCAACAACCAAGAATGGACGTTAATTTTGGAAAAGCTAAAGCAGTGGTTATTGGTGCAATTATTCTCATAATTATAGGAGTGGTAGTCTCCGCTTCGATTCAAATTGTTGATGCAGGTTATAGAGGAGTTCTCTTGCATTGGAATGCAGTGGATCTAACAATCCCACCTCTAGATGAGGGCCTGCATTTTGTAATTCCATTTCAAGACTCGGTAGTGCCCATGGAAGTCAGAACTTTGAAATTTGTTAAAGATACATCCTCTGCATCACGAGACTTGCAGACAGTATCTACAGAGGTAACCGTAAACTATAGACCATCTGCAAACTCAGTCCACACATTATACAAAGAGGTAGGACTTCAATACGAAGACAGAATAATTCAACCAGCTGTCGAGGAAGTTGTAAAACAGGTTACTGCAAGATACAATGCTGAGGAGTTAATTACGAAAAGACCTCAAGTTAAAGCAGATATTGAACAGGAAATTACCACGCGTCTAAATGTCTACAATATCAATACAGATGTTATTTCAATTACTGATTTTCAATTCTCTCCATTATTTGCACAAGCCATTGAATCTAAAGTAGAAGCAGAGCAAAAGGCCCTAAAAGCAGAAAATGATTTGATTAGAATAGAAGTAGAGGCAAGACAGCTTGCTGCCCAAGCAGAAGGCCTAGCAGCAGCAAACATAGCAGAGGCAAATGGTGAGGCACAGGCAATCAAAATTATCAACCAAGCGCTTGCAGAAAATCCAAATTATCTAGAGTGGCTTAAAACACAGGAATGGGATGGAAAACTACCTCTTGTTGTAGGTGAAGGAGCTACTCCATTTATTCAAATTCCAATGTCACCCTAGAATTATTCTGTTTTAGATTTTTTTCGTATTGAATCATACATTGCAAGAAATTGTTCTGGTTCCTTTTGCCTGTAAAACTTTACCAGACGATTGATTTCTTGTGAAGATACATCATCCCCTTTATGCTCAAAGTACTCTTTTACAATCTCAAATTGACTTTTATCAATTCTGTATCGCCTGAGGGTGTTATTTACTGATTTGTTACTGAGGTAATCAAATATAACAAAACGATAAATCAGATATCCCGCTATTCCTAAAATTCCTACGATTGTAATTGGGATAATTACAGCAAAGACCATACAAACAGTTAGACTTCTTTGTATTTCATTGTTTTCGAAATTTAATGAGGCTTGTTTATGGGGTGAGGAGGCGTGTTTTCATCATGACAGTCACAGCTGCACAAATGTGTTTCATGATTATTAATACAATCAACACATTCAAAATGTTTCCTAGTTTCAAACGCAGCA
>JACEMX010000144.1 GCA_013867335.1 Candidatus Nitrosomaritimum aestuariumsis | reverse complement strand
ACTCAAATGTCCAATAAGATAAAATGCTCTCACATCCTGGTTGCAAAACAAAGCGAAGCTATTGCCATCTTGGCACGAATTAAAGCAGGTGAAAAATTTGGAAAACTTGCAAAAGAACTCTCTACAGATACAGGAAGTGGAAAAAAAGATGGAAATTTAGGTTATTTCACTAAAGGCAAAATGGTAAAACCCTTTGAGGATGCTGCCTTCAAATTACAGATTGGAGAGATTTCTGATCCTGTAAAGTCTGAATTTGGTTACCATATTATCAAAAGATTGGGATAATCAAATGGTCCTCACTGATAAAACCATTGAAGACATTCTGAATTATCTGGACCAATCAATTACAAAATTGGCCAAAGACACAATGAATAGTTCTGAATTTCATATGGATGAGGTTGCATTGAAGGAATTTCTTTTTACTCAATATGATATTAGACTCGATAATCTCCTTCAAAGCAAAGACAGCAATATTCATCATTTGGAATCTAATATGAAAAATAAAATCATTCAAAAAAAGCAGAAATTACTTGAAGCGATACTCAAAGAGTATAAAATTTAAAGAAACGCATCAAGCCCAGTTTTTTTAGAATTGTTTTTCAGGGTTTGTGTCATTTTTTCTCCCATTGATTTTGCAGCCGTGATTTTTCTTTTACCAATCCAATAATATCGCTCATCTATGGTATCTTTTGCCATTAGCACGATTAGTTTTCCAGTATCTTTTCTTCCAGTTCTGCCTCTTCGTTGGATAAATCGAATTGAGCTTGGAATATTATCATAGAAAATAACCTGATTGACCTCAGAAATATCTAGGCCTTCTTCCCCTACTCGCGTTGCAATTAGAATGTCAAATTCACCGTCTCTGAATTTTTGTACTGTTTCAATCTGTTTTTTCTGCTTTAGTCCTGCTTCTCCTGCCTTTCCAATCAAGATTCCTGCAGACAATCCCATCTCTGTTAACTTGTTGTATATGACATCAACTGAATCACGATAGCTAGAAAATATCAAAGCTTTGCCAGAAATTGTTCTGAGAATTTCTTCAAGTTTTGGGATTTTTGGATGCTCCATGCCTTTTGATTGGGCCACCTTGGCAAGTTGTACTGCTCTAGTAAAGTTGGGGTCAGCCTCGAATAGCTCTTTTACGCCTGCGCCTTTTTTTGCCTGGGCACGCTCACAGAATTTCAAAAATGATGTGATTCCATGTGCCTCAAACATGTTTAGTGCATAGTGGATTCTAATCGCAGTAAAAAGGGGCTTTGCACATCTCCTGTTTTGTCGTAATACAAATTGTCTGACTCTAAGTAGTGCAGACAAAGATTGCTGCCCGTTTAATTGAAGACCGTATTTTTTTAATGTATCATACCTTTCATCCAAAGCCAATTTCAACAAAGTTTGAATTGCTTTCATTTCAGGGGGAAGGTCGACTGTAACCCACTCTGTGTTAGTTTCCTGTATGTATGGTTTAACATCTGAACTCTCTTCGGTTCTTTCTGCAACTCTTGATATTCTCAATCTTGTGAGAATTTCAGTTGCCTTGTCTTTCTCACTTGGTAGAGTTGCAGTCATTCCAAGAATTCTTGCATCTGAATTAGCTATTCTCTCTGCAATTCCAGAATATGCATAATCCCCCACAGTTCTATGTACTTCATCAAATATTACTAGGCCAAATTGCTCAGGTGATACAACCTGTCTGTCCAAATCATTTCTTGCTATCTCTGGTGTTGCACAAATTACGCTGTTGCTCCAGAGTTTTGTTCTTTTCTGAATTGTGTCTTCTCCTGTAATGAGACCAATGTCTTCTATTGTAAGGTTCTCTTTAAGAAATTCAAAATGCTGATTTACTAAAACTCTGGTAGGGGCCAAAAACAACACTCCCTTACCTCTAGACAAAAATTCTGATATTACCTGCAATGCAATTGCTGTTTTCCCTAGACCTGTAGGCAATACCACTATACAATTTTCTTCAATTGCTTGGCTCGCAAGATTTACTTGGTAGTCTCTTTTTTCTATTGAATTTTTTTTTATGAATTTTTTATCAATATGCATTAAAGTCAATTTGTATGATCTTGAATCCATTGCTATTGATTTTATGCTTTCGTGTAGTGTAGGGTTGACAAATGTATGATTGTGAATTGTTTTTCATTGAAAATCTTGTCTTGCTAGGCACAAATAATAAAAATTTTCTGAGATTTACAGGTATTTTGAGAGATTTTGTCGAGTTTTAAAATCACTTAATTTGCTTAAAATATTTTTTCAATTCTTATGTATGTTGAATTGGGGTACAATCATTTCTTAGTAAATAAACTCTTAACCTTGCAGTAATCAAAAATACTATGGATGAAAAAGAAGAAGACAAATCCGAAGAATCCTTTCAAAAACATCTTGTCTTTTATCAAAAGTTGAATGGAACCATATCTGAAATAGAAAAAGAGATGACAGACATGTCTGATGAAAAGTTGTTAAAACATCTAAAGGAAAGAATTGAAGCAATTGAACTTGACAAAACACGAATTAGAAAACTCTTTCCAAGTGTCGATGCCAAGACTTGGGATGGTCTTGATTAAAAAAAATTAAAAAAAAGAAGAACTACTCTAGATTTTTCTTGGCCTTGTTAATCATGGCAGTTTCTTCTCTTAGGTGTTTTTTCAATAAACGTTCATGAGCTTTTTTGTGGACACTGTATGCCTTGTTAAGCGATTGCTTTGATTTTGCTCTCTTTACAGCGGCCTGAAATTTCTTATGAATGGCGTTTACTTCTGCTGTATAGCTTGCCATGATGTCGTCTTCTGGAGGTTGCTAAAGTACTTTATGTATCAATTAATCATCAAAAAAATTACAAGCGATCAAAATTATTTTATAATTTTTTAAAATTTACTTGCTACAAATTAACCAATTCATATATGGCTCAATTATTTTCTTTTGATATGGGAGAATCTTTTGCAAGACCTGGTTGGGATGAATATTTTATGTTGCAAGCTGAGCTGGCAAAACTTCGTTCAAATTGCATGACTCGACAGGTTGGTGCCGTAATTGTTAGAAATCATCGACAGCTTGCAACTGGGTATAATGGGACTCCTCCAGGCATAAAAAACTGCTTTGATGGAGGATGCAAAAGATGTCAATTAAGAATGGAAGGAAAAATCGAATCTGGTGCATCCCTTGACAGATGTCTTTGCAATCATGCTGAAGCAAATGCAATAATGCATTGTGCAATTCTTGGAATAGAAGCTGGTATAGAGGGTGCAATTTTGTACACTACTTTTGTTCCTTGTTTAGAGTGCACTAAAATGGCAATAACTATTGGAATCAAAAAATTTGTTTGTCTTGATTCGTACCCTGAAACTGATTTTGACTTGTTAAAAGAAGCTGGAGTAGAAGTAATACAACTTGATAAAAACAAAATTTCAAAGTGGGCACAAGAACTTGTTAACAAATATGATTCATCTTAAGTGATATTATGCAAGTTCAAACCTCTGAAAAAATTTCTTCAATGCCTCCTTCGATGCTTGTTTCTGCCACATATGATAATGTGTCAAGGTCTGCCATGTTAAAATTCTACGATCCTAAATCTGAAAAACTAATTTTATGGTTAGACGAAATTGAACACAAACCGTACTGCTACTCTAAACTAGAATTAGATGAGCTGGATTTTCTTCAGGAACGAGATGATATTTTAAAAATTGAAAGAGTAAAACGCCATGATTTGATTAAAGACGAAAATATTGACATCTCAAAAATTACTGTATCTGACCCTTTGACAATTGGGGGAACTACTGGTGAGAAAAGTATCCGAAATGTAATTGAAACTTGGGAATCTGACATCAAGTACTATGAAAATTATTTGTATGATAGGTCCTTGATGGTTGGAAAATATTATGAGGTAGTGGATGGAAAAATTAAACCTCATGATTTAGAAATTTCAGATGAAGTAAAGATTGCACTCAAGAGTCTACTTTGGGATAAGGTAGACAGCGAAAGCATGGTTGATTCCAAGGAATTCAAAGAATGCATTACAGATTGGGCAGAATTACTCAACCAACCAATTCCGAAAATCAAGCGTTTGAGCGTAGATATTGAAGTTGAGGCAGAAATTGGCCGTATTCCTGACCCCAAAATTGCCGAAAAAAAAGTAACTGCAGTTGGATTCAAGGGTACAGATGGATTTGATCAAATCTTTGTTTTGAGAACAGAAGATACAGAGGAAGGAACAAACGAACTTGATGAAAACGTAAAGGTGGTCTTCTATGATAAAGACAAAGAAAAAGAGATGATTTTTGATGCATTCAAAGTTATGGAGGAATTTCCGTTTGTTCTAACCTATAACGGGGATGAATTTGATTTACCTTATCTTTACAATAGGGCAGAACGATTGGGAATCAAAAAAGAAGACAATCCGCTTTATATGATGAGAGACTCTGCCACTCTAAAGCACGGTGTTCACATTGATTTGTACAGAACTTTGTCAAACCGTTCATTTCAAATTTATGCATTCAGTCAATCCTACACTGACTTTTCTCTGAATAGCGTCTCAAAGGCATTGCTAGGAAAAGAGAAAATCGATTATGGACTTGATTTATCTGATCTTAATCTTTATCAGACTGCAAATTATTGTTTCAATGATGCTCTGATAACTTATGAGCTTACAAGCTTTAATCATGATCTTTTGATGAATCTGCTTGTCATCATTGCACGCATTGGAAGAATGCCAATAGATGACATTGCAAGACTTGGTGTGTCTCAGTGGATTAGAAGTCTTCTCTATTATGAACACCGTCAAAGAAACGCATTGATTCCAAAACGTGAAGATTTGCAAAGAAGATCAGAAGGCGTAATGTCCGAAGCTGTAATTAAAGACAAAAAATACAGAGGAGGTTTGGTTGTTGAGCCAAAAGAAGGAATTCATTTTGATGTGGTGGTAATGGACTTTGCAAGTCTATATCCTAGTATCATCAAAGTAAAAAACCTCTCATATGAGACTGTACGATGTTCTCATGAGGAGTGCAAAAAAAACACAATTCCTCAAACAAATCATTGGGCGTGCACAAAACGTAATGGCTTGACTGCAATCATTATTGGGTCCCTGAGAGATTTGAGGGTGAATTACTACAAGAGCCTCTCCAAAAAAGAGACCTTATCTGAGGAACAACGACAGCAATACACCGTAGTAAGCCAAGCACTTAAGGTAATTCTTAATGCCAGCTATGGCGTTATGGGTGCTGAGATCTTTCCACTGTACTTTCTTCCCGCTGCTGAAGCTACCACGGCCATAGGACGACATACAATTCTTGAGACCATTAAAAAGTGCGAATCAATTGGCGTAGAAGTTCTTTATGGTGACACTGATTCTATTTTCATCAAAAATCCGTCTGATGAGCAGATCAAAAGGGTAATTGAGCAGGCAAAAAAAGATCATGGTGTTGATTTAGAGATTGATAAGGTATATCGATACTGTGTGCTAAGTAACAGGAAGAAAAACTACCTTGGTGTTACAAAATCAGGAAAAGTAGATGTTAAGGGATTAACGGGGAAAAAATCACACACTCCAGGATTTATCAAAAAACTGTTTTATGAACTACTTGATATTTTATCCAATGTGCAAACTATGGATGAATTCGAACGTGCAAAAAACCAAATCAGTGAAAAGATTGCAACATGTGCAAAAAAGATAGAAGACAAAGAAATCCCCTTAGAGGACTTGACATTTAATGTGATGATAAGCAAGGCTCCTTCTGAATACATAAAGACCATCCCGCAACATATCAGAGCCGCAAAACAACTAGAATCAATAAGAGAAGTCAAAAAAGGTGATAAAATCTCATACGTAAAAATTCTAAACAAACCTGGAGTAAAACCTGTGGAGCTGGCAAAAAAAGAAGAGATTGACTCAAAAAAATACATGGAATTTATGGAGTCTACACTGGATCAAATAACATCCTCGATGGACCTTGATTTTGATGTCATGCTTGGCAAGCCTAAACAAACTGGTCTGGATGAATTTTTTTGGAATTAAATTGAAACAAAATGGAAATTGATGGCACTCTTCTAACTATTTTGGGAACTCTGGCAGGAATATTGATTCTTTCTGGATGGGTAGAACAAATAATCAAAGGTTACAAAACCAAGAGCCTCAAAGATGTTTCCAAATATTTGATGATTCTAATTTCTGCAGGTGCAGGCTTGTGGCTGATTTATGGGTTGGTTGTTGAAGATATTTTCATTATTGGTACTAATCTTGCAGCAATTGCTCTTATGATGACTGTATTAATTATGAAAAGACGATATGATGTCATAAAGACAAGTTAATTTTCTAATTAAGAATAAATAGAATGCAGAAATTTTCAAAGAAGTATGTTTGTTATCAACTGTAAAAATTATGAAGAAATTGCAGGAGATAAGATAACTAAATTTATCAAAACCGTAGAAAAAGTTTCAAAAAAATATAAGATAAAAATTGCAGTTGCACCTCCTCAACATCTTGTTGGTGCGGTATCAAAAAGCTCAATCCCAATATTGGCTCAACATGTAGATGTATCAAAAATTGGTAGTACAACAGGATTTGTAGTACCAGAACTATTGAAAAAATCTGGAATATCTGGCTCTCTGATTAACCACAGCGAACACCGAATTCCTCCAAAAGAGATATCTGCCCTAGTTTCAAAAATGCGTGAATTGAAAATGATTTCAATAGTATGTGTCAAAGATGTGTCAGAAGCAAAAAAATATGCAAAATTAAATCCTGATTATATAGCAATTGAGCCTCCTGAATTAATTGGCTCGGGAAAAGCTGTATCTAAAGAAAAACCCGATTTGATAGTAAAGGCTGCAAAAGCTGTATCTAGTGCAAAAAACAAAACTAAGCTTCTATGTGGTGCAGGAATCGTTTCTGGGGAAGATGTTTCTGCAGCAATCTCGCTTGGCTCTAAGGGAATTTTAGTTGCAAGTGGAATAGTCAAAGCAAAAAATTGGAATAAGATAATAGAAGAGTTTGCAAAAAATATGTCTTGACGAGTTATTAAAATTGGTTAACTTTTTGTAAACAATTGGTTTACACTCAATCCATAAAATCATTAAAATCAATATGCGTCCTATAATGTGACATGAGAAACAGAATCATTTGTTCTGAATGCAGAGTTGAACTTGAAACTAGATCAGAAAGAAGTATTCAAAAATGTGAATACTGCCAACTTGCATAAAGAAATCCCATATGTCAGATCTAGGTGTATATCCTGATCTATTTTCGTTAATCTTTCTGAAAAATCACAACTATTTTCAAAAATATTTGATAGTTTTTTGGTTAATTGATTACTTTGAAATCTACATTTCCATCAAATTAGTTTAAATCCCTCTAATTTTGACTGGATAATCACGATAAAAAATGAAACAAATTTACTTTTACGATGAAGGTGATGGGAAAAACAAAAAGCTCCTAGGCGGAAAAGGTGCAGGCCTGTGTGAGATGACCAGACTAAAACTTCCAGTACCTCCTGGATTTGTAATCACTACTGAAGTTTGTAAAAAATACTATGAAAATAACAAAAAATTACCAAATTCTCTAATTTCTGAACTTAAAAAAAATATTGCCAAAATAGAGAAAAAAACTGGTAAAAAATGGAATTCAAAAAATAATCCGCTCCTAGTCTCAGTAAGATCCGGTGCTGCAATTTCTATGCCTGGCATGATGGATACCATCCTGAACTTGGGTCTCAACGACACTACTGTTGAGGGCTTGGCTGAAAAGAGCAAAAACCCTCGCTTTGCATGGGACTCATACAGACGTTTTATTCAGCTATTTGGAAAAGTTGTCTTTGGTGTTGATGATAAGAAATTTGATGATGTGCTTGAAAAAGCAAAAAAGAACCAAAAGGTAACTGAAGACAGTGCCCTAAACGAAGAATCATTGAGAAAAATAGTTACAGAATACAAAAAGATTTGTCAGAAACATACTGGCAAAAAATTCCCCTCTGATCCTTATGATCAAGTAGAACTTGCAATCAAAGCAGTATTTGGAAGCTGGATGGGAGAGCGAGCAATTGTATATCGCGACAAAAATAACATTACAAGAGACATTGCAGATGGTACTGCAGTCAACATTGTTTCTATGGCTTTTGGTAACATGGGAGATGACAGTGCAACAGGTGTTGTCTTTACAAGAAATCCAGGAGATGGTACAAATCACATCTATGGAGAATATTTGGTTAATGCTCAAGGTGAAGACGTTGTTGCCGGTGTAAGAACTGGAAAACTAGTTGACCAAATGAAACAAGAGATGCCAGAATCCTTCAAACAGCTAGTAAAAACATGTGAAAAATTAGAAAAGCACTACAAAGAACCACAAGATATAGAGTTTACAATTGAACAAGGAAAATTCTACCTTTTACAAACAAGAAATGCAAAAATGAACGCAATGGGAATGATAAAGACTTCAGTTGATATGGTAAAAGAAAAATTAATTGATAAAAATCGTGCACTTACTAGACTGCAAGCAGAACAACTAGAACAGTTGTTGCACAAAACACTGGACCAAAAAAGCATAAAAAATCACACTCAAGTGGCCAAAGGAATAGCTGCATCTCCAGGAGCTGCAAGCGGCATTGCTGTATTTGATGTAAAAAGAGCAACAACCCTAGGTGAAAATGGAACTAAGGTCGTTTTAATTCGAGAAGAGACCAAACCTGAGGATGTTCCGGCATTCTTTGAGTCTGTGGGTATTTTGACTAGCCGTGGAGGAAAAACCTCACACGCTGCAGTGGTAGCAAGAGGTATGGGCAAGCCATGCATAGTTGGCTGCTCTGATATGAAAATAGACTATGATAAAAAAACTGCAACTATTGACGGCAAGGTCATCAAAGAAGGTAACGCAATCACAATTGATGGAAGTAGTGGAAAGGTATTCTTGGGTGAAATCCCAACAATAGAGCCCAAGATTACTCAAGACTTTAAAACAATTTTGGAGTGGGCACAAAAAGCAAAAAAAATTGGAATAAGAGCAAACGCCGATACTCCTGATGCTGCAAAACTTGCAAGACAGTACGGCGGACAAGGTATAGGACTTTGTAGAACAGAAAGAATGTTCAACGGACGTGATAGAATTGGACTGTTTGTTGATATGATAATGGCTGAAACTATCGAAGATAGAAAGAAGATTCTAACTAAACTTGGACAATTACAAAAAAGTGACTTTATTGAAATCATGAAAGCAATGGAAGGATACGAGGTAACAATCAGATTACTTGATCCACCACTCCATGAATTTTTGCCCAATCCTGAAGAACTATCAGAAAAAATTCACAAATTAAAATCTGGCAAAGACAAAAAAGAACTTGAACAACTCAAAGTTGTTTTCAATAGGGCCCGAGAACTGGCAGAAGTCAACCCAATGATGGGACACAGAGGTGTAAGGGTTGGAGTAACATACCCTGAAATTTATGAAATGCAAATACGTGCTGTATTTGAGGCAACTGCACATCTTGCAAAAAAGAAAGTAGATGCTCATCCTCAAATCATGATTCCGCAGATTAGCAGTATCGCAGAATTGAATCACATCAAGAGCATTTATGACAAAATAAAGAAAGAAGTTGAAACCAAACACAAGATGAAATTAAAAATTAATTTTGGAACCATGATTGAAGTGGTACGAGCCGCATTAACTGCAAATGAACTTGCAGGAACTGCTGAATTCTTTAGTTTTGGAACCAA
>JACEMX010000083.1 GCA_013867335.1 Candidatus Nitrosomaritimum aestuariumsis | reverse complement strand
ATGTCAGAACTAGCCTATTGATCTCGATGACTTTTATTTTGTTTTAAGATTTTTTTCATAAAACTCTCTAAAGAAAACATTCATGTGTTTTTCGTGCTCAAGACATTCTTTATTTGAATTGATTAACTCTTCTTTTTGTTCTGTACTCCACTTACTTTGTTGCTTATCTTTTAAATCCATTATTGATGGGTTTTGCTTTATTTTTTCCATGTTTTCTATGAATTTAGCTCCTAATTGCTTTAGTTTACTTATTTTCAAGAGTAGTAACCCTGATTCTTCATCATTTACCAAATTCATTAATGAATAGGCTTGAGTAAAATATTCAATAACTTTGCCATGGTATTGACCAAACTGTGTAATTCTTTTGGACCAGTATTTCTCTGAGGGCTTGTTTTCGATTTTAAAATCATATTGGATTTTCGATAGTTCTTCACCCAGTCTTTGTAGTTTTTCACTACACTCTGCGATTGCATTGTCAGAACTCATAATATTTAGAAGGAAATCCCTAAAGAAATAGCTTGGTATTTACAATACTTTGTTGAGGACTTTTTTGACTAGGATTTTTCAGTAAGATATTTGTCTACATCAATTGCTGCCATACAACCAAAAGCTGCTGCAGTTATTGCCTGTCTATAACTTCTATCGTGAACATCTCCTGCAGCAAAAACACCTTCGATGTTTGTTTTGGTTTTATTTTTTAAGACAATGTATCCTTCTTCATCCAAATCAATTTGATTTTTGAACATCTGGGTATTTGGTTCATGACCGATTGCAACAAAGAGTCCTCCTACGTCGAGAGTTTTCTCTTCATTTGTTTTTAAATTCTTAATTACTGCTTGTTGCATTTTTTGATCTCCTTTGATGTCTGTAACTGCAGAATCCCAATGAAATTGAATTTTATCATTATTCATAGCACGCTCTTGCATTACTTTACTTGCTCGTAATTCATCACGTCGGTGAACTAGGTGAACTCTAGTGGCAAATTTCGTGAGGAATGTTGCCTCTTCAATTGCAGAATCCCCTCCTCCTACAACTACTAATTCTTGATTTCTAAAAAAAGGACCATCACACGTAGCGCAATATGATACGCCTTTTCCAGCAAATGTTTGTTCTCCTTCTAAGCCAAGTTTTCTTGGATTGGCACCTGTGGCAATAATTACTGCTCTTCCTTCATACTCTTCAGAACCAGTAAGAATTTTGAATGGACTGTCTCTAAAGTCTACATTAATGGCTTCGTCATCTACTATCGTCGTACCCATTCTTTGAGTTTGTTTTCGCATTTCTATCATTAAATCAGGGCCCATTATTCCATTTTCAAATCCTGGATAATTTTCTACTTCAGTTGTGTTTACTAATTGACCTCCTGGCAAAATCCCTGATAAAATTAAAGTATCATATCCTGCTCGTGAACAATAAATTCCTGCAGTGTATCCTGATGGCCCTGCACCAATTATTACTACATCGAATTTAGTTTTCTTTTTGTCTGGCATTTTTGGGGAATCGTCTTTTTTCTCAAGAACTGTTGCTCCTGAATCTGCGGCCATCATGAAAACTCTTTGTTAATTTCATTAATTTAAGTGATAGACCTAATCCGAGGAGGAATCTGTGGAAATTTCTGATCGATCAATTAAGAAAATTTAACCTAATTTCTTTTGAACAGAAAAATACTTGATTAGTAGGAATCAAGCCCTGCTCACTATCGCCCGATATTGATAAGGCTTGATCTCCTCTTCTAAAATTTTTCATAACTCTAAGAAATTTCAATTGAACACTCATTATGCTTTGATCTTGCGATCTCTTAGTTTTAATTTTGAATGTCGTTATTATTGTGGAAAAATTAATCTCTTGAATATTTTGAATTTGGTTGTGATTGAAAAATAGCAAGTCTTTTAAGAAAAAACGTGAAAAATTTTTCAGAATGCTGGGGCAAATGGCAATTGTATTATCTTTAATTTTAATTACAATATCTGCCGATCAAAATGCTTTTGCATATACTCCATCATCTCAACACGAATATTTGGATTTTCAACCCTATACTGGAAATAGATTAATTGTTTTTAATGATACTAGAATTGATTACTGCATTACAAATAATCAAGAAAATCCCGCGTTTAATCACATTGCAGCAAATGCTGTTAAGACTTGGCATGATCGAATTGTTGAGGTAACAAACAATCCATTTGTTTGGGATATGACATTACACATTGATCCAAAAAATGAATCCATATGTGACGGATTTGTAAATTATGTTGATACCCCTGACCCAACAATATTTCAATTATCTGGTGTTGCAGGGTTTAGTCATCCACTTACGCCCGTTGCAAACGTTACGATTTACACTGATGACTATCAGAGTACATTACTGAATATGGCAAAAAACGATAAAAATTTCTGGAAAACTCTAACTCTAGAGAAATTTGAGGATATTATAAAAAATGAAAATCATAAACAACTTGATTATGATGTAATCAATAGAATAACCTTACATGAGATTGGACATTCTCTAAGCCTGAATCATCCTGTTACTTCTGATGGAAACTTGCAAAATGCAAAAGGGGTTATGGGTTACAACATGACGTACAATCAAATCGAAGACGAGGAGGTAATCAAAATTGTCAAGGCTTATCCAAATGGATTTTCTCTTAGAACTTTACCTGATTCAATAAAATTAGATGAGCCAAATAGGAAACAAATTGTACATTTAGGAGAAGTGACTAATCTTACTATAGAACTCCCCAGACTAGATGGTAAACTTCCTCCATCAGGATTAGAAGTTTACATATTTCCTGAAGGCACCGCTTCTCAAAAACCAGACTATGCTCCCGTGAAAATTCTAAAAACAAACGGCATGAATCATTTGGTAAATGATGGCGAATATTTTGAGGATATTCATGTGTCTATGACTCACTGGGATACTTTTAGCAAAGTCTTATCTGTTCAGTTCAAGGTGGTAAAAGAATTTGAAAATGCAGATATGGTTATTGTATCTCACAGCGTTGGCGGTTTTGAAAAACAGTGGTTTTTAGATGACATTATGACTGTTGAGAAGGCACTGTTTTCTAACCTACTGTTAGATATTGAAACCACTGACTATACCTACCATTTGATGGGTGTAAATCCAAACCGCATTCTTGAAGAAGAGCAAGCATTTCAGCATGAACAAAAGCAGTTGTATACTGAAGCACTTGCAGGATGTTTAAAGGATAAAAATATGAAAAAATGCAATGACGAAATTGCATTTGATGATTTTAAGCAAGACAAAGAAGATGTACCAATATGGATGCCGCTAACCCTAATGATGAAATAGTTTTTTCAACTCTGGTTTTTTTTAATCATTTCTTCTAAAACATATTGGTGGTGCTCGCATAATTTTCCAAAATCTAATTGAGAATGAATTAGATCTTTTTGCCAATGCGCATTAAGTAATTTACAATCCTTATTTTCACAAAACGGCTCTCCTGTTTCATAATAAAAAATTGTTTGAAGTAGATACCCTTCTATTATTTTAGATAATCTTGAATCATGATATTCTAAATAAGTTCCCTTGAATTTTTCTTTTACAAAATCAACATTTACGCCCTGAGTAAAATTTTTCATTAGTTCAAAATAATATTCTCTTGGTTTTGCAGGTGCTTCTATTATTCCTGTTGTAGATATTATTGATGGGTTTGCACCAATAAGAGCACGACCATGATATCTGTAATCATTGTAATCATAAGTGCATGTTAATTTGTTGGTAAAAAACACATGAAAAATATTATTCCTGCTCTCATCTTTTGGAATTAAATCAGTAAGGACCTTGTGAAGATGAAACCCATCATACATGATAATATTTTCCGTGTTGGATGTATCTTGAATATTTAATTCTTCAAAAGCAATTTCTTCTGGTGTTGGTATGTGTTTTTCAAAATCTCTTCTCAAATTGAAAATTTTACAAGCCGCAATTTTTTGAGCAGTATCTTTACTTGAATACGATAAAATATTTTTTCTTAATTCTACCTTCACAGGAAATGTTTTTTGTAAGAACTCGGCCAGCTTTTCTAATTGAATCTCCGGTACTGTGGGCTCATCATATAGTATAATTTCTGAAATTTTCACAAATTCTCTAATTTGTAATTAGTTATCTTTCTAACTCTTTGATTTTCTCAGCTGCAATTTCTGCTGCCTTTTTCCCTGAAAACAACATTGAGCCAAAAGTTGGTCCCATTCTTGCAAGTCCATGAGTTTCTGTTACTGACATTCCGGCTGCAATCAATCCAGGATACACTTCACCAGTTTTTTCTACTACGTGTTCTTCTCCTTCATTTACATACATCGGATTCATTCCTTTCCAATCTACCAATCCTCTGTCTACAAGTCTTTTTACTGCAACAGAGTCGTGGCCAGATGCATCAATAATTATTTTAGCTTCAAATGCAACTGGATCAACACAAGTGATGTTTCTAGGTAATGCAGACACTGGCATCCAGTTTACGACAATTCCTGCAACTCTACCGTTCTTCAAAACTAGATCATCAAACTTTGTTAAATTTAGAAATTTTACTCCTGCGTCACATGCTCCTGCAATCAATTTTGAAACGGCATGAGGTCCTGGTGTAAGGTATAGTCCTTCCATTACTTTTTTGTAGGGTATTCCAAGTTCATCCCAAATTTTTTGTGCAGGCTCTCTTACTGTAACAGGGTTCATCATATATCCGCCTAACCAATACCCTCCGCCTAGGTAGTTATTTTGCTCTATTACCAAAACTTTGAATCCTCTATTTGATAATTCTCTACTGGCAGTTAGTCCTGCAGGACCTGCACCGATAATAATAACGTCTGATTCTGCTCTATCTATTAGAACATCATGAAACTCGTTGGCAATTGCACGTGTAATTTCAACTTCTCTTACGTCAGTGAAAATTTTTTCTGATTTTTGTGCAACTGTGGCCTCTTGCATGTTAAATGTGATTTTTTATTTGACATTAATACTTTCGCACAATTTTTGAGAAATTAGTATGACCTAACTGGAAATTCCAAATTTTATTGAAGTGAAATACTATGTCTTGATTTTGAGATATTCATACCAAAATTTCCTATTTCAAAAATTTATAACCGAAATCGACGACATTGGTATGTATTGACAACTAACCTAAAGCAATCTAGGCCAAAGCCCAGGAAGGGAAAAATCAATTGGGCAAGAAACCAAGAAGCCGATTTCTTTGCAAATACTGTAAAATTATACCGCCAAGGACAATATGATCCAGATAGTTTTAGGCGTTTTAGATTACAACACGGTGCGTATGGAACCAGACTAGCTGATGACTATGCTATGGTTCGTATCAAATTACCTGCAGGTGAAATTTACCCAAACCAAATTGAAAGAATATCTCAACTAAGTGAACAATTCTCCATTGGAAGTGCACACTTTTCCACAAGAGAAAACATCCAATTACATTGGGTAGTTTTAGAAGACGTATCCGAAATCTTTAGAGGATTATCTGAAGTTGGACTTACTTCAAGAGAAGCATGTGGAAACACTGTTAGAAATGTAATGTGTAGTCCTCTTTCTGGAGTTTGTCCAGATGAAGAATTTGATGCAACACCATATGCACTTGCAACTGCTAGATTCTTTTTAAGAAATCCAATGTCTCAAAACTTGCCAAGGAAATTTAAATTTAATTTTACATGTTGTGAAAAACATGGCATGGTAAGGATGGTCGATGTGGGATTAATTCCACAAACCAAAGAAAAAGATGGTACTATTCAAAAGGGGTTCAAAATATTCTTGGGTGGTGGTCTTGGAAACAGATCATTTGTGGGTCATCAATTAGAAGACTTTACTCCAGAAGAAGACTTACTTTACACTTCAATTGCAGTCATGCGAATCTTCGATAGATTAGGTGATAGGAAAAACTTGGCACGAAACAGAATGCGTTATCTTGTAAATGATATGGGATGGGAAAAATTCCAAAACTTGGTTTTAAAGGAACGAGCAATTGTTAGGGCTACGCAATCCGTTGTCACGAGATTAAATGTTGATGATACCCCAAATGAAATTAAAAGACCAATTCGAGTTTCTGATGAAAGTGGTTCTACATCAGTTGATGGCTATGCCAGATGGCTTAAAGGTAGCACCTTCAAACAAAAACAACCTGGTTACTATTCTGTTTTTGTAACTTTAGAGGCAGGTGATATTACATCTAACCAACTCCATGTTTTGTCTGAGTTAATACAAGAGTATTCAGCCGAGGGTCTTGGAAGGGCAGGATTTTCACAGAATATCTCTTTACGTTATGTTCATGAAGACGATTTACCTCACCTATACACCAAATTATTGAGTGCAGGTCTTGCAAAATCAGGCTCGTTGACCATGTCTGCCCCTATAGGCTGTTCAGGAACGACATCCTGTAACCTTGCACTCACCAATTCTCATAGAATAGCAAAGGAAATTCAAAGAAAATTCTTGGAATTAAAATTAGATGAAGATGACGACTTGCGTGATTCTTCAATTAAGATTAGTGGGTGTCCTAACTCTTGTGGCCAGCACGGAATTGCAACTATAGGTTTCTTTGGAGGTGGAGCGCGAGTGGATAAAGACATGTATCCAAACTATATGATGCAGTTAGGTGGAAGATCTGATGGCGAAACCATGCTTGGAATTAGTTGTCTCAGAGTTCCAGCAAAAAGAGTAATTCCTGTAATCTTAAAGGTAATTGAGGTCTTCAAAGAAAATAAAAAACCTGAAGATGATCTAAAGTCTTGGATTCATAGAGTAGTTAACGGTATTGATGATTCTAAAATAAAATCAATCAATGACCTTAAAGAAATTCTTACTCCTCTTACATTACCTCCATCAAAAACAGAGGACCCTGATTTCTATGCGGATTACGGAAGTGATTCCAGCTATCATACAAAGACTGGAAAAGGTGAATGCGCAGCTTGAGTCAAGAAAAAGTTGTAAAAACAACTACTGATATTGATTCTCTACGATCTGAAATTCGAGATAAAAGTGTAAGAGTAATTGATGTACGAAGAGAAGAAGATTATAAAAAAGATCACATTCCAACTGCTGTAAATTTACCTTTAGCAAATTTACTATCTGATGACAGCCCCGAAAGAGTACTAAAACTTGTAAATTCAATGGGTATTGATGATGAAACATCTGTGGTGGTATATGATGATACATTTGGTGCACTTGCCTCAAGAGTTGCATGGACTTTGGAATACCTTGGACACTCTGATGTCTCCTTACTTGAGACAACTTATGGGAAATGGAAATCACTTGGATTAGAAAATGATAATGTGATTCCCCAAATACAAAACAAAGAACACTCACTTAATCTAAAATCTGAAATTCTTGCCACATCTGATTATTTAGAATCTGCAAAAGAAAAGAAAAATGTAATTTTAGTGGATAATCGAGAGAGACTAAACTACCTAGAACAGCATATTCCAGGTGCGATAAGCCTGCCATATCGTACATTGGCTACCAATGATAAAATTTTACGACCAAAAGAAGATATGAAAAGGCTTTTGGATAACAGAGGGATTACAGGGGACTCTGAAATTATTACTTATTGTGGTAGTGTTGGGACATTATCCGGATTGGCATATTATGCATTAAAGTCAGTAGGACTTCCAAACGCCAAACTTTACGTAAGGTCTTTCAAAGAATGGAAAAACCTCTCAAAACCTACTGAAAAACAAGAAGATGCAAACTATTGGGATCTATCTGCTGAATAATTAAGCTATTTCTTCTCTGAGTTTTTTAGTTACGGTGCTTTCGATGTTGTCAAACAAATCCAACATCTTTTCCTTGTTGTCTTTAATGTAGTCCACCCCTCTGTCTTTGAGTCTAATCTTCCATAATCTAATCTCTCTGTGTTCATCAAAGAAATTCTCAATCATTGGTTGACCTGACCTGTCAGTTTCAATAAACTCATCGAAGATTTCTATTGCTTTGTCTACATCTTCTTCTTCAATCGCTGCTTTTGCAATTTGAATTGCTTCACTTAGACTCTTCAAATTCTTAACAGGAGTTGGTAATGTTTTTCGGGTAATTCCAAATAACCCTTTTTTCTCTTCTCCCATTCTTTTTGCAACATCTGGTGCAAGGTCCCAAACAGGAATTCTGTGCAATCCGTCTCTTTTTTCATTTTGAATTATCAAACCCTTACCCATTAATTTCTGTAGGGCTTTTTCTACATCTATTTTGTCTATGAATGTGGTCCATACAATTGCTCCAATGGTGTGATATCCTTGTCTTATTGATTCTAAAACTACAACTTCTTCAATTTTCTTAAAACCGTCTTCTGTTCTAACATTTAGAAAATCCCGGTCTCTGATAGATTTTCTAGCATTTTTAACATCGATTTCAATTGAGCGCTTTAAAGATTCCAAAGCTTCTGGAACTTGATTCAACATTGATTGAAAACATGCCCTGTTGTACCATGCCATGCCATAGGTTGGGTCTGACTCTACTGCTTTTTCAGCTGCATCTAGTGCTTTGGCATATTTTTTTTGTTCATAATGTACAAGTGATTTTAAGTTCCAAGCTTCTGGGTTTGTAACATCAATGTCTAAAATTTTATCATATACTCTAAGGGCTCCAGAGTGATCATCAAGATGAAATCTTGAATAACCTAATTTCATTAAAGTTTCAATATTGTCTGGATCAATTCTTAGGGCCTGCTCAAAAACTTCCACAGCCTCTTCTAGCCTTTCGTCGGCCATTAGATTAATGCCTTTTTTGAATAATTTTTTACGATTATAATCAACATCTACTAGACTTGTGATTTCTTTTTTCTCCGAAATTTCAGATTTCTTTTCCTTTGCTTTTCTTTGAAATGGCCTCTTCACTAGCTGATAATGGACATTTTATCTAGATAAATACTATCCTCAAAGGAGCCTGCCTCTCAATAGTGCAAATCCTTGAAAATATAGAAATACTTGGGATTCAAACCAACGGATGTGTCTTATTCTAAACTAGATGTTGAGGGAAATGCACCATTCCGAGAGTCTGGTGTATATGAAGTTCAGATATCTATCGTAAGTGAAAGGCCATCTGAAGATCAATTAAAAAATAAAACATTCTCTTCGCTTTGGAGTGGAAACTTTCATCTCCGAGTAAGAAATGGTACTTTCTCTGAAACACTTGGATCAAGTGATAATCCCATCCCAGAATCTGTATTCACACACGAGACAATTTGGATTGTTGTAAATGATTTACTATCTTCTTTGAATTCTATTTTTGACATTTCTATTGGAGCCCCATTAAAACAAACTAAACCATCAACTCCTGAACCTTCACCTCCTAAGGTTTCTGAACCTCCTCCTAAACCAACACCGCAGCAAAAACTGCAAGCTGATTCTGGTCCTCAAGGACCAACAGGACCTGTAGGTCCTCCGGGATTCCAAGGACCTACCGGACCATCTGGTCCACCTGGCCCAAGAGGTACACCTGGACCACAAGGAGATAAGGGACCTCCAGGACCTCCTGGAGATAAAGGTCTAACAGGAGATAAAGGTCTGACAGGAGGAAAAGGACCGACCGGAGATAAGGGTCCTTCTGGCGATAAAGGTCCAACAGGAGACAAAGGAATTACTGGTGATAAAGGAGAAAAAGGTGACAAAGGTCTAACAGGAGACAAAGGTCTTCAGGGAGACAAAGGAATTGTAGGCCCTGCAGGAGAAAAAGGCGCAAAGGGTCCAACTGGTGCTATAGGTGAGAGAGGTGCAATGGGATTAAGAGGTCCTATTGGTCCAACAGGAGATAAAGGATTAACAGGTCCCATAGGTGACAAAGGTCCACTTGGACCTCGAGGACCTCCTGGAGAAAAAGGAGACAAGGGTCCGCAAGGAGTTTCTGGCGATAAAGGATTAACAGGTCCTGCAGGTCCAGTTGGAGAAAAAGGTCCAACTGGTCCAACAGG
>JACEMX010000059.1 GCA_013867335.1 Candidatus Nitrosomaritimum aestuariumsis | reverse complement strand
TTTGAATTTTTTCAATCTAATACTAGATGATATTATTTATATAAAAACCGCAGTATTTTTTTTAAACACAAATTGTGGCTAAATTCGTATGAATATCTAATATCCTACTGAAAATTTTGGTTTTCTGCCTGAAATTCCCAAATGAAGATTTTTGATTGTGATCTCTGCCATTTTTGCTCTTGTCTCTTTCGTAGAGCTTCCTATGTGTGGCGCTAATGTAACATTTTCAATTTTTGTAAGAGGATGATTCTTTTCTATAGGCTCTGATTCAAAAACATCAAGTCCTGCACCGGCAATCAATTTATTTTTCAATGCCCTTAACAGATGATCTTCATTTACTATTTTCCCTCGCGCAGTATTGATTAGAAAAGATGATTTCTTCATTTTTCTGAATACTTTATTGTCAAATAATTGATCTGTTTGTTTTGAATGGGGTACGTGAATTGAAATAACATCACTCTGTGTTAGTAACTTCTCAAAGGAGACATATTTTACCAAGAGTCTTTTTTCTTTTGTTTTGCTAATTTTTTTTCTGTTGTGGTATATTATTTTCATGTCAAAGGACTTTGCTCGCTTGGCTAATGCACTGCCAATTCGTCCAAGACCAAAAATCCCTAACGTCTTACCCTGCAAATCTGTGCCAACATAATCATATGCACCATAGATCTCTTTCCACCCTCCACTTCGTATTATTCTATCACCTTCAGATACTCGACGCATAACATCAAGCATCAACGAAAAAGCAAGGTCTGCTGTTGCCTTGGTTAATACTTCAGGCGTATATCCAACTCTGATTTTTTTCTCCTTAGCATATTCTATGTCTATATGATCAAAGCCTACGCTGTAGGTGCTAATTACTTTAAGATTTTTTGCCCCATCAATCAAATCTCTATCGATTTTGTCATAAGGAAAACAAATGAGACCTTCGATATTTTTTATTTTTTCAGCTAATTTTTTTTTTGGAATTGGTATTTTCCCAGAATGGATCTCAACCCTGTATTTTTTTTTCAATTCTTTTAAGGCAAATTCATGAAGAGTTCTAGTCAGAAACACTCTTTCCTTTTGCATCATAACTGAAATTCATCTCAAACCATTTATACGATTTCTTTCTAGACTTCTCAGATGAGTACTGAAGAAGAAGAAGAATTTGCTATTTGTGTAGAATGTGGTAATTCTATTGAAAAATGTGTTTGTGTTTGTCCTTACTGTGGAGAACGAGATAAATGTGAATGTGCGCTGTTTGATGCAGCTACAGGTGGTTAGTAAAATACTTTCACCATGTTATTAATATCTACAAAAAATTGGTAATTATCTATGGATTCTGTTGATTTTACTTGGTTAATTGGTGGACCGCAAGGAAGTGGAGTTGAATCTGGGGCTAATGTCTTCTCCAAGGTTTGTGCTGAATTAGGATATCAAGTATTTGGAAAACGAGAATTCCATTCTAATATCAAGGGAGAACACAGTTACTTTACAGTCAGAGTCTCTGATAAACAAATTCGTTCAAACGTCAACGATGTTACTCTTATGATTTCTTTTGATGCTGAAACAATCTTCCGACATTACTCTGAAGTAGGTTCTGGCGGCGCAATAATTTATGATTCTGATTTACAAAACACAACTACAGAATCAGTTCATACTCTAGATAATTTTTTCAAAAAAAGATTACATGAGGAACTGGAATCAAAAAATAAACCATTCACTATAGAAGGTGTTCTTGAATTAGCCAAAGAAAAGGGAGTGACTCTTTATCCGGTTTCATTCAAAACCGTTTTAGCTAGTCTTGCAGAAGAAACTGAAAATCCTAGACTAAAAGGGCTTGTTAGAATGTACAATGTAATAGGTGTCTCTCTATCTTTGGGATTGATAAAAATGCCTCCAGCCTCGCTTCTCAAATCAATTGATTCTATATTTTCTAAAAAACCTCAAATTGCAGAAATAAACAAACAGGCTGCAAACTACGCCTACAATTTTGCAACTTCAAAATTTACAGACTTTCCTTTATCCTTACCTGGAATTGAAAAGCAATCTGACACCATTCTTGTACAGGGACATCAGGGAACCTCCATTGGAAAAATGGTAAGTGGATGTCGGTTCCAATCTTATTATCCAATAACTCCTGCATCTGATGAAAGTGTATTTCTTGAATCCAATGAAATTTTGGAAGTCCTAAATGATAGACCTGGATCAACTGCAGTGATACAAACAGAAGATGAAATTTCTGCTATTGGTATGATGATTGGTTCGGCCTTGACTGGAACAAGATCATCTACGTCTACGTCTGGACCTGGTTTTGCTTTAATGACAGAAGCTATTGGCTGGGCAGGAATGAATGAGGTTCCAATTGTTTTGACTCTCTATCAACGAAGTGGCCCTTCTACCGGACTTCCTACAAGACACGGGCAAGATGATTTATCATTTGCAGTGGCTGGGAGTTTTGGTGATTTTCCAAAAATTGTTTATGCATCTGGAGATATTGAGGAAAGCTTCTATGATACTGGCAGATGCTTTAATTATTCAGATGTATACCAAGTACCAGTTATACACATGATGGACAAATTCCTTTCAAGTTCTGTGGTTACTTGCAAAAAATTTGATCCTCAAAAAATCACCATAAATAGAGGTAAATTACTGGACAAAGTTGAAGGCGAATACAAAAGATTTGCCTTTTCAGAAGATGGTATTTCTCCTCGCTCTAGACTTGGTTTAGACAATGGAGTATTTTGGAATACGGGGGATGAATCTGATGAATTTGGTCATATTACAGAAGACCCACAAATGAGAATAAAAATGATGGATAAGCGTATGTCTAGATTAGATCTTATTTTAAAACAAGTTCCAGAAAGTGAACAAGTGGTCTCTTATGGAGTCCATGATTATACTATAATTTCTTGGGGATCTACAAAAGGTCCAATTCTAGATGCCATAGACATGCTCAAAAAAGAAGGAATTGATATTGGATTTATACAAATAAAATTAATCCACCCATTCCCATCAGAAATCGTAAAATCTCTTTTACAAAATTCCAAAACCATAATTGACATTGAATCAAATCACTCCGGCCAACTTGGAAAAATTTTCAAACAAAATATTGCTACTGAAATAGATTACTTTATTCTCAAATATACTGGTAGAGGAATGACTAGTACTGAAATTTATGATTCCTTAAAGAAAATCATTAATGGTCAAGCAAATCATCGAGAGGTATTAGAACATGGCGCTTAAACTGGCTGATTATAAAACTACGGTACACAATGATTGGTGTCCTGGCTGTGGTGATTTTGGAATTGTAAATGCGCTACAAATGGCTTTGGCTGAGATGGGAATTGAACGCGATAAAGCTGCAATATTTTCTGGAATAGGATGCTCAGGAAAAACTTCACACTTTATCAACACCTATGGTATACATACGCTTCATGGAAGAGTTCTGACATTTGCTCAAGGTGGAAAACTTGCAAATCCAGAAATGACCGTAGTGGCTGTCGGGGGAGATGGTGATGGTTTAGGTATTGGTGCGGGTCATTTTGTTGCTGCAGGTCGTAGAAACATCGACATGACTTACATTATTTTTGATAATGGTGTTTATGGTCTGACCAAAGGTCAGGCATCACCTACACTGAAATTAGGTGAAAAAACAAAATCACTTCCATCTCCAAACACAAACTATAATGTTAATCCAATTGGTCTTGCAGTGGCAAGTGGATTTACCTTCGTTGCTAGAGCTTATTCGTATGATGTGCGACATTTGAAAGATCTAATTGTAAAGGCAGTTCAACATAAAGGGCTCTCATTTCTTGATGTTTTACAACCATGCCCTACCTATAATGACATTAATACACGAGATTGGTATGCGGGAGCGGATTTAGCAAAAGAAGCTGCTGAACGACATTCAAGGATCTATAAACTTGAAGATACACATTTTGATCCTGTTGTACATTATGCAGATGACAAAGAGATTGATGAAAAATTAGCACAAGCTTTGATTAAATCCTTGGAATGGGGAAATAAAATTCCTACAGGAATTTTTTACAAAAATGATTTGATTTCTCCATTTACGACAAGGCTTACTGATAAAATCCCAAATTATATGGAAAATCCTCCTGCCAAACAGAATATCTCAAAAGATGGTAAACCCACAACTGACGTCTCCAAATTACTAGATTCCCTACAAGTTTAGAATAGATATGACCTAAGAAGTTATAGTCTAGTTTATTTTTAGATCACTCTGCGGTTGAACATAAACGAGGCAAATAAAATTTTTAGAAAATCAATAATCAAGGGGTTTTTTGAACCTCAATTAGTAAACCTTGATTTTAAAAAATCAGCCATCAAGCACCCATCCATTAACGATGATGGATTGATGCAATCTGATTTATTACATGTTTTTTTTGACATCGAAACAGGATCTGATTATCCAGATGGTGATGAGTGGTTTATAGTTGAATTACTTTTCCCTTATACTACTAAACTCCCTGATTCTCTCAAGGGCCCTGATTTTTTCACAACTATTTCTGTAGATGATGGGAAAACATTCTGGCACCATCGTGAATTAATACGATACAAATATGGAAAATCAAAAAAACTTACTGACGCTTTAGAATTTTTAGAATCCAAATACAAAGAATTACATGAACTCTTGAAACCACTACAAAAAGATCTTAGCTGACTGGACTCCAGGTGTCTCCTCGGAAAACATATTTTTTTTCTTTTGCAAAGGCAAAATTGAGGCGCCATCTAGTAGCTTTTGCATCAAACTTGTACGTTAATTCTGAAACATCTGATGGCAATTTTTCCGGATTCATATGATACGGTAATAATTCTAAAACAAAATCTAATTTTTCAATTGCATTATCATACCACTGCTTTTCATCAGTATCTAAAACGAAAGAAATCTTTGGATTCCCTAAAAAATTAATTCTTATTTTTATCGCATTTCCAGATCCTCTACGCCTTTTCATTTCTTTGAAGACGGCTTTGATTTGTTCCCATCTTTTAAATTCAAACCATTTGAAAAATTCTTCATTAAATGTTAAAGGGATTTCCCAATCAAGAAAACTCACAAAATCTTCATCTTCCTGTTCAATCTCTTCTTGAGATATGGAAAATCTTGCATTAAGATAGCTATACAGTACTTCTATCTCCCAGGGTGATATTCCATAATATCTCAAGTGGGTATTCAAACCATTTTCAGACACTAATCTCAATCTGTGAAATTTCTAATTAAAGGTTCAAAATTTTGCTAAATAATCATAATTGATAAAAACTAAAATTATAAGGCATGAAATTACACCTTATACATGAAGAAAGAATTTGTTGTTAAAAGCATAGATGCTGCACCAGATGGTGCACCATATGTGGTAGTTTCACTATCATCCATTAAAGACCTTAAAGAAGGATCTACCTCTCCACAAAACCCATTTGGAGGGCCAAAAGTAATGGGATTTAGTAACATGAATGATATGATGAAGGATCTTAACAAAATGCTATCTGGAGGGGGAGGCTTTGGTATGCAAAGTGGAATTACTCAATTAAAGCTAGAGATGCATGAATACAAAGATATGGGTTTGTCTGTAGGTGACAAGGTCTTTCTAGAGTTAACTAAAGAAGAAACTCTTGGAATTTAATTTTCTTAGATTGTGTTGATGTATTTCCACATGTAAAATATGCCAATAGTACCAATTACAAATAACATTGGCTTCCACGCAAAAACTGGCAGACTGGGTGTTGAAAGCTTTACTTTGTAATTGTCAAAAATAGTTTGTACATTTTTTTTAATTTTATCGTGCCAAATATTGTATTCCACTTGATATTTCTTCAAAATTTCTTCAATCTCATAAACCACTGGAGTTCTTTGAGAAAACAAATGTTGGAGATAATCCCTGGACACTTCTACTTCAGCATGTATGCCGATTAAGCCTTTTTTCAAATCTACCATTCTTACGTGCATCTCCCAAGGTTTTTTCAATTTTAGGTTGAGGCCATTTCCAATTTGGTCTGGTTGCTTATGTTCAAATTTTACTTTGGTAAATCCTTCAGAAGTAAAAATTTTCAAAAGATCATCAAAATTTTTCTTAACTACTATGTGTAATTGCTCTACTCCTTCTTTATTATCTACATTTATTCGGTGTTTTAATCCGTCTAGAAATGAAACTGTTTTTGGATAACTTGTAAGATACTCCATTAAAATGACCAAAAGAAAGGTTCTATTTAAAGCACAAGGGGAATTTTATCAAATTTACGCATTTGCCAATCCTCGAACATAAACACATTGATCAGGTGAAATTGCCATTTCGGATGGATTAATTTTTCTGTCAGTTAATTTTGCGTCAGAATCTCTAACAATGGCAAAAGGTTTTGATTCTGAACCTTCACCCATTTTGTGATTTGCAATAGTTGCTATGTTATCTATAACAGCCTGAAATGTCACTTTAAGTGGATTTCCATCTAGATCTTTTTGTGCTCTCATGTCCAACACGGGCTCAATACCTGCACAGGCTATTGCTATTCCTGATGTGCCAATTCGAGCAGGCATAAGACGACTGTCTACAAGAATCACTCCAATGTGAACTGAAAACTTTAAGAAAATTTTTCTTCTTAGTTGTTCTGCAATTAAAAATGGATTGTTAGGATAGAGTATCACATGATCTTTTTTAGCATTTGATTTATCAATTCCAGCATTTGGAGCCATGATATTATCTGACGAGGTAATGACAAAACCTGTAATTCCTCCAAAAATTTTGTCTGATTCACGAAGGACAATTTCTGCAATTTGAGGTTTCATTTGAAACTTTTTAGAAATTTCCCTTCCTTTTTTAGATGGCTTTATGTTGCTAGTATTTACTATTCTTCCTTGCGAATTAGAGATGTATTTTGTTGAAATCACCAACACATCTCCATCTTGAATTTTTTCATGGTTGTCCTTTAGCGTCTCTAAAAGTGCCTCAAAAACATCAAACTCGCCTCTTTTTCGAGCTGAAATTAACGGAAATACCGTAAGAGACATAATTTGTATGTGTTCTCTTTCTTTTTTATTCTTCTGAAAAGCTTTTAATCTGTAGAGCAAGTTTTTTCGATTATGAATATAGTGGAAAAAATTCTTGCTCGTGCTTCAGGAAAAGAAAAGGTTTCTCCTGATGATGTTATATTTGCTAATGTCGATAAGGTAATGGTTCATGATGTATCTGGTCCTGGTGTTATCAAAGTTTTTGATAAATTGAAAAAACAAGGAATAAACGTTGACAAGCTATGGGACTCTTCAAAAGTTTGGGTAGCTGAAGACCATTTTGTCCCATCTGCTGAAAAAATATCAGCTGAGAATATTGTCAAATTGCAAAATTTTACAAAAAACTATGGTATAGAAAAACACTTCAAATATGGAATGGGACAATATGGCATTTGCCATACTATTTCTCATGAAGAAGCAATGGTTCTACCTGGAGAGGTGTATGTGGGAGGAGACTCTCATACGAATACTACCGGTGCCTTGGGAGCATTTGCTGCTGGTTTAGGACACACTGACATTGCTTATGTTTTGTTAAATGGAAAAATTTGGTTTAAAGTTCCAGAAACTCTTTATTTCAAACTAAATGGCAAGCTACCTGATCATGTAATGGCCAAAGATCTAATCTTGAAGATAATAGGTGAAATTGGAACAGATGGAGGTGCATATCAAACAATGCAATTTGGGGGTAATGGGATTGAAGAAATGTCTGTTGAAAGTAGATTGACTCTATGTAACATGACAACGGAAGCAGGAGCTAAAAATGGAATAGTGGAACCTGATCAGAAAGTTGTTGATTATCTGAGTAGCCGTGGAGCTTCAAACATTACTCTTGTAAATGGAGACGCCGATGCCGAGTACTCAAAAATTTATGAATTTGAAAGCTCAGAGATGGAACCTATTGTTGCCAAACCATTTTCTCCAGAAAATACATCTGTTGTAAGAGAAGCCCCTAATGTTGAATTAGATAAATCCTATATCGGATCTTGTACTGGAGCAAAATATGAGGATCTTGAAGCTGCTGCTAGAATCCTTAAAGGAAGAAAAGTAAAAATTAGAACCGAAGTTTTACCTGCAGCTATTTCTATCTATAAGAGAGCAATGGAAAATGGACTGCTTAAAATTTTTCTAGATGCTGGGGCTACTGTTGGTCCTCCAACATGTGGGGCCTGTTGTGGAGCACATATGGGGGTATTGGCAAAAGATGAAATTTGTATTAGTACTACTAACAGGAATTTTCCTGGAAGAATGGGACATGTAGATTCCCAAACATATCTTTCCTCACCACTAGTAGCAGCTGCATCAGCCGTAACGGGGAAAATAACTGATCCGAGGGATTTGAATTGAAGGGTAATGTAATCAAATATGAGCAAGACAATATTGATACCGACGTAATAATTCCCGGTCAGTATTTAAAAATCCATGATTATGCAGAGCTTGCCAGTCATGCAATGGAGGGATTGGATCCTCAATTTCACTCCAAGGTAAAAGAAGGTGACTTTATTTTGTCTGGAAAAAATTTTGGATGTGGTTCATCTCGTGAGCATGCTCCGATAGCTCTCTCTCATTCTGGAATAAAGGCTGTTCTTGCTCTTTCTTTTGCCAGGATTTTTTATAGAAATGCCGTTGATGGTGCGTTTTTACTTCCAATTGAAATTGAAGAAGATGCTTATCAAGGAATCTCTGAGGGCGATGAGATTGAAATCAATGTCCAATTAAATGAAATTAAAAATATTACAAAAAATCAAACATACAAAATGAAACCATTTTCAGAAATTATTGGAAAAATAATAGAAGCGGGCGGTTTGTTCAAATACAAACCAGATTAGATTGAAAATGGGCAAAACACTTTTCGAAAAAATTTGGGATGCACACGTTGTTGTCGAAAAAGACCAAGGTCCCTCTTTGATTTATATCGACAGGCATTTAGTGCATGAGGTAACTTCCCCACAAGCATTTGATGGGTTGCGTATGAACAACAGAAAAGTCAGAAGACCTGATCTAACTATTGCTACTATGGATCATAATGTACCAACCACTGATCGAAGTTTACCTATTCTTGATCAAACATCTTCTGTTCAAATCAAAACCCTGGAGAAAAACTGTAAAGATTTTGGAATTAAATTATTTGATATAAACAGTCCTAACCAAGGAATTGTTCATGTTATAGGGCCTCAATTGGGTATTACCTTACCTGGCTCTACAATCGTTTGCGGGGATAGCCATACCTCCACTCACGGTGCCTTTGGGGCTCTGGCCTTTGGTATTGGAACAAGTGAAGTGGAACATGTTTTAGCGTCACAAACACTTTGGCTTGAAAAACCAAAATCTTTTGAGATTAAAGTTGAAGGAAAAAGGAAAAATCCTCACGCAGTAACTGCAAAGGACATAATTCTATCGATTATCAAAAATATTGGAACCGCCGGTGGAACAGGAACAGTTGTGGAATATTCTGGTGAGGGCATAATTGATCTTTCAATGGAACAAAGGATGACTATATGTAACATGTCTATTGAAGGCGGAGCTAGAGCAGGCTTAGTTGCCCCTGATGAGAAAACATTTGAATATTTGAGGGGAAGGGAGTATACTCCAAAAAATTATGAATCTCTTGTAGACTACTGGAGGGAAAACCTCAAGACTGATTCTGATGCTAAGTTTGATAAAACTTACACATTGAATATAGAAAACATTGTACCACAAGTGAGTTGGGGCACTAACCCCGGTATGACCTGTGATGTTACAGCATCTGTTCCTTATCCTGAAGAATATGCAAAGGAAGACTTGAATCAACAAAAGGCTGCAGAAAAATCCCTTCAGTACATGGACTTAAAACCAGGTACACCAATAACTGAAATTAAAATTGATAGGGTGTTTATTGGTTCATGCACCAACGCTAGATTGGAAGATTTGATTGAGGCATCCAAGGTCATTAAAGACAAAAAAGTTTCTCAAAACGTTCGTGCAATGGTTGTACCAGGATCTCAAATGGTAAAAAAGAAAGCAGAAGAAATGGGCTTAGATAAAATTTTCATGGATGCTGATTTCGAATGGCGTGAGGCTGGATGTAGTATGTGTTTGGGAATGAATCCAGATATCTTGTCACCTGGTGA
>JACEMX010000107.1 GCA_013867335.1 Candidatus Nitrosomaritimum aestuariumsis | reverse complement strand
TACACACCGGCCATTAAGACTAAATTTCTAAACTACCAACCATGCCAAACTTCGATAAAACTTGGGCTCGACAAGAGACCCAAAGCGTAACTGGCAAACTCCGTGAAGCAGTAAAGCCTCAAGGTGCATTAAAACCACGAATTCAAACTGCAGTAAACAAACTACAAGTCCAAATCTCAAAAATGGACTCTATGTTAGGTAAACTGCACGAAAGAGATGCGCAACTCTTTCAGAGAGTCGTGACTGCAATGCAGCAACATGATACTAGCACAAGTAGAGTTTTGTCTAACGAATTAGCTGAAATTCGTAAAGTTACAAAGATGCTCGGCAATGCAAGAATGTCATTAGAACAAGTCCAACTAAGACTGACAACTATTCATGATCTTGGTGACGCTATGGTAGCAATTGGACCAGCGATGTCTACAATGAAGGGATTGAAGTCATCACTAGGAAGATTCATGCCAGAAGCAGATTCAGAATTGAATACAATGACCCAGACACTCAATGGACTTATGATGGATTCTCTTGCAGGAGACTCATTTAGCATGGAATCTGATGTTTCAAGTGAAGAAACTGAAAAGATTCTACAAGAAGCATCTGCAGTAGCTGAGCAACAGATAGGAGATAAATTCCCCTCTGTACCATCCCCAACTGGACTTTCGTCACAATCCTCTACTTCCACCTTCGAGTAGTTAGAGTATTAGGC
>JACEMX010000132.1 GCA_013867335.1 Candidatus Nitrosomaritimum aestuariumsis | reverse complement strand
TGAAGTCGAAGAGATGGAAGTTGAAGTCGAAGAGACAGTAGTTCAAGAAGCAGAAGAATCAGCAGGTCCACAAACAGTTAGTGTAGAAATCCCAGCCGGAACAGCTGTTCCAGGATGTGAAGAAACTAACGAGTGTTATCTACCAGCATCAGTTACAATCAATGCAGGTGACACAGTAGAATGGAACAATGTAGATACTGCAGCTCACACAGTAACAGGTGGAAGTCCAGCTAGTGGACCATCAGGCGTATTTGATAGCAGTCTTGTTTTAGGTGGTGCATCATATGCATACACATTTGAAGAAGCAGGAAGCTTTGATTACTTTTGCATGGTACATCCATGGATGGTTGGCGACGTTCAAGTGAACTAACCACAATTTTCCTTTTTTCTTATTTTATCAGGTCAGAAATACCATTTATCCTTAAGATTAGATTTATTTAGCAATGAAAGGCGCTATGGATCAATTATGGCAAGCATAGACAAAGCTGCAATTGGATTTTCAATCGCAATTGTAGCTATTGGCGTAGGATTTGCATTTGTAGGAGATAGCGCTCAAAATACCGCTATGACATCTCCTCCAGTAACTTCTGCACCTACAGCTCCTGCCCCAGTTGCGGAGCCGGAACCTCAAACAGATCCGTTTGCAGAATTAGCATCGGAAGTAAGAGAGGAAGCTGAAGTCGAAGAGATGGAAGTTGAAGTCGAAGAGA
>JACEMX010000082.1 GCA_013867335.1 Candidatus Nitrosomaritimum aestuariumsis | reverse complement strand
GAATCATTTTTACAAATTCCATTTATTGCAAAAAATCAAATTGTGTTATTTATGTACAGTAAGGATATTTTTAGTATGGATGATTTGACTCACAAAGTAAGAGGTATAAAAAATATAAAATCAGCTGATCTCTTTATTCCAAAAAAGATTACTTTTCTTAATGAATGGATAGAATTAGCAATCGAGGAATTAAAAAAATCACCAACACTGCATTTAGTGTATCAAACAAATTAAATAATATCAAAATTTTTGTTTGTTCATGAAGAAGAAAAAGATCTATGAAGGAAAAATTCTGGGTCTAAGCGTTTATGATGGTATCATTGAGGGTAGAAAAGTAAAACGAGAAATGATTGAACATAGAGGTGCTGCCGCTATGCTTGCTTTTGATGAAGATAGCAAAGTCATTCTTGTAAAACAGCATCGATTTCCACATGGATTTGTTCTAGAAATTCCTGCTGGTACTCTTGAAAAAGGTGAAGAACCATTGAAATGTGCCTTTAGAGAATTAGAGGAAGAGACTGGGTATAGAGCAAAAAAAATGACTCCATTAATCACCTATTACCCTTCAATTGGATACAATACTGAGGCTATTCATTGTTTTGTGGCTACAGGGTTAAAAAAAATTGCAGATTTGAGTTTGGATGAGGATGAGATATTATCAGTAGTAAAGATTAGCATGAAGAGACTAATTGGGATGATAAAATCTGGTAAAATTCAAGATTCTAAAACAATTTGTGCTGTTCTTACATATGCAGCAAAGAAAAAATTATTTTAGTTATTCATTGTATATTGGTTTGACAAGATCTGCAACATCAGCCCAAGATTTTACAATTCTTTCAAACAAGTACACTACATCAAGAAAATCAATTGGAATTTGTTTTTTGTTTCCCATAGCAGTTCTAAGATTCAAAAGATTTTCCTGAAATTCTCTATGAGATGCAATAGCTTCTATAGCTAATCGTCTATCAGGTTTGGTAAATGCAAGGATTGATTTTTCTGCTAATCCGCCAAAATTTTGTACTGTATTATTTATTTTTTTTAAATATTCTTTTGGTAAAGATGTATTGTAAATAAAATTTGCCAGTTCGACTATAGTATCACCTGCATTTTCCAAAAGATTTGCAGCAACTCTATAGTCTAACACGTCAATGTTTTCAAGATTAAAAATATTGGCTAATCTTTTATCAACGAGTGTACTTCTAATCAAACGAACTAAAAGGAAATACTGTCTGTTTACCTCAACATCTCTTTTAGCTAATGTTTGTAAATTTGATTTGTCTTCTAATATTAAGCCATTAGAAACATCATCATACATTCCAAGTGCAATAGAGCTCATTCTTTTGAGAATTTTTTCAGGGTTTAATGTTGTAGTATCTAAAAGAAATTGCATGTTGATTTTTGATGCATCTTCTTCTATTATCTCCATACCAACTAAACGTCTCATAGAATTTCTGATTTTTTCCCGATCTTCTCCTGGAATAATTGATTTTGAATTAATTTGAATTATGTCATAACCCAAAAGATAAGCCCCTGTAATGTCAGCTACAATATTTTCTTCTTGTGGTAGAGGATAGGAAATCACAAGTTCTTTTGTAGGTCGAGTTTCTTTGTTTGCAGAAATTGAAATGCTGTCTTGGCCTGTTTCAATTTCAACTTGGCTACTTTTATCTAATTTATTGGCATCAACCCATTCTTTTGGAAGGGAGACCAGAATGCTACTTCCTATTTTTTGCAGGCGTCGAACAAATTTAGTCAATTTATACTAATATAATTAATTTAAGCCATATTCTTATATTTATTGTAAAATTTAAACTCAGATCAATGGAGGCTAAGGCATTTTGTCCTGCACATGTCACAGGTTTCTTTAAAGCACATTTTGAAAACAAGGGTGTTCCAGAAAAGTTTGGATCAATGGGAGCAGGGTTTTCTATCAAAGAAGGTGTTACCACCAAGGTGATTATCTCCTCAAAGGACAAAGAAGATTCCAATTGTAAAATTTCCACAGAAGGTTTTCAATCCGATAAAACTGATGTTTCTGAATTTGTATTAAATGAATTTTTAAAGATGGGTAAGTTTGATGATGTTTATTTTGACATACAACACAAAATTTCAATTCCTGTTGGATATGGTTTAGGATCTAGTGGAGCTGTTGCCTTATCTTTAGCATATGCATTAGACAAAGTTCTTCAAACAAAATTAGATCGGACTGAAATAGGAAAAATCGCTCATAATGCCGAAGTGAGTTGTAAGACAGGATTGGGGGATGTTTTAGCATCGTATCATGGTGGTTTTGAAATAAGGGTTAAACCTGGAGCTCCAGGCATAGGTCAAGTAGAGAAGATTGATGCAAGTAATATTTCAGTAATTATGATTTGCTTCTCTCCAATATCAACAAACAGATTCATTCAAGATCAGCTATCTAAGATCAATGGGCTTGGTGGAAAAATGGTTAATCGATTACTTGAATCAAAAAATTATGAAAATTTTCAAGACATGTCATTGGAATTTGCAAAATATATTGATGTAATGACACCTAGAATGGAAAAATTGATTGATGAATTATCAGAAAATGGAATTAAATGTGGAGTAGCATTATTTGGTGAAACTATTTTTTCAATGATTCCTACAAAATTTGAAAATAAAGTTTTAGAAATTTTCAATAAGTATCCTGAAGGTAAAATAATTACATCACAGTTGGATGTTGAGGGAGCTAGAGTTCTAAATAACTAATTGAATCTTAATGTCCCTAATTCCTAAATCTCATCCAAGAGCAAAGTCACTATTAATTCGAGAAAAGCTTGTTTCAGGATTTGACCGAGGATTAGTAGCAAAAGAGGGACTTTTAGCTCAGGGTAGAGGAGAAGCTTTTGATTATCTGCAAGGAGAAAAAACTGGAAAGTCAGCAAAATCAGCAATTAAAGCAGCAGCTGCTCAAATAATTCTGGCAGATCTTCCTGTAATTTCGGTTAATGGGAATATTGCCGCATTATGCCCAAAAGAAATAGTAAAACTGGCCAAAAAAACTGGCTCAAAAATTGAGGTTAATCTGTTTTACACTAATGAAAAAAGGAAAAGAGCAATAATTAACACATTAAAAAAGTATGGAGCAAAAGAGATTTTGGGTACAGATTTCCGTTCAAAAACAATCCTATCAGGTATAGATTCAGCTAGAAGGTTTGTTGATAAAAATGGAATATTTTCTGCAGATGTGGTGGTAGTTCCATTGGAAGATGGAGATCGAACTATGGCTCTAAGAAAAGCTGGAAAAAAGGTGATTACTTTTGATCTAAATCCTCTTTCAAGGACTTCTCAAACGGCACACATTACAATTGTAGATAATGTTACTCGTGCGATGGATTTGCTAATTGAGAATTGTGAAAAACTATCAAGGAAAAATACTAATTATCTCCAAAAAATTGTATGTGACTTTGATAATAAAAAAAATCTCTCTCAAAACATTGAAGAAATAAAAAATAACTTAACCAAGAGGGCAAAAAATGCATAAATCAGTTCAGGACATATTAAAAATGAAAAAAGAAGGGCGTAAAATCTCTGTCATTACAAGTTATGATTATACTCTTGCTTCATTGTGTGATAGAGCTGGAATTGATGTGCTTCTTGTAGGAGATAGTGCTGGCATGGTCATGCTTGGTTATGAAAACACAATTCCCGTTACAATGGATCAAATGTGTATGTTTACAGAAGCAGTAAGTAGAGGAAGAACTAATTCATTACTTGTCGCGGATTTACCATTTATGTCATATCAAGTAAATATTGATGATGCAATCAAAAATTCTGGGAGATTAATTAAAGCAGGTGCTGATGCAGTAAAACTTGAAGGCGGAACTACAATGGCTGAGACAATTAGTGCAATTGTTGATGTTGGGATTCCAGTGATGGGACATATTGGTTTGCAACCACAGACAACAATGCTATCCCAAGGATACAAAGTCCAAGGAAAAACAAAGGATACAGCTTTGAAGTTGATAGATGATGCAAAAGAGCTAGAAGAGGCAGGCGTATTTAGCATAGCATTAGAAATGGTAAGTCATGAAGTTGCAGAAATAATTTCTGAGACTGTAAATGTACCTACTATAGGAATAGGTTCGGGGGTTGGATGTGATGGGCAGGTTCTTGTTATCCAGGATTTACTTGGAATGTATGATAAGCTTAAACCAAAATTTGTAAAAAGATACATGAATTTGTCTGAAGATATCGTAGAATCTGTTGCAAATTACAAAAAAGATATCGAATTAGGCATATTTCCTGGTCAAGAAAATTGGTTTTCTATGGAGCCTGAAGAATTAAAAAAATTACGAGAAGAAATTGGCAGATAAAAAAAAGACTATAAAAAAAGATCATCCCTCTTTAGATATCGTAAGTTCCTCTGGAGTAGAGTTGTCTGGGAAAAAAATAGTTCTATGTGTTGCAGGAAGTGTAGCAGCATACAAGGCAATCGAATTAGCAAGGATGTTGATGCGTCATGGAGCAGATGTTACTTGTGTTGCAACAAGTGCTGTTACAAAATTGATACAGCCAGAGTATTTCAAATGGGCTACAGGTAATGAAGTAATTACAAAGTTAACGGGCGAACTTGAACATATTAGATTAGCTGATTATAACCAGTCAGATATGGTAATAGTGTATCCTGCCACAGCAAATACTTTAGGAAAATTGGCAAATGGTATTGATGATACGCCAGTGTCTACCGTTCTTACCGTAGCATTTGGATCAAAAATTCCTATTCTAATGTGTCTTGCTATGCATGCATCAATGTATGAAAATTCTGCAGTAAAGAAGAATATTGATTTTTTGAAAAATAAAATCAATTTTGCTAAACCACAAATGATAGAAGGAAAAGCAAAAGCGTCAGAACCTGAAGATGTTTTAGATTATGTTTTAAAGAAATTTGGATCCTCAGCTGTCTTAAAAAATAAAAAAATCTTAATGACTGCAGGACCAACCATTGAGTATATTGATCCAGTCAGAGTTATTACAAATCAGAGCTCAGGAAAAACAGGTGTTTTATTAGCTTCAGAATTCATTTCAGCTGGAGCAAAAGTTACTTTAGTCTATGGTCCAGGAGTAGAAAAACCACCTAGAGGTGCTAAAGTAATCAATGTGTCTACTAGTAGAGAAATGTTTGACGCAGTAAAACTAGAAATGAAGAAAAAATTTGATATTGTAATAATGGCTGCAGCTGCTGCAGATTATACTCCTGAAAATCCTAGTAGAAAAAAGATCAAAAGTACACAAAAAAAGATCAAAATTAGCCTCAAAAAGGCTCCAAAAATAATTGATCAAGTCAAAAAAATACAAAAAAATGTTCTGTTGATAGGGTTCAAGGCAGAAGCAAATATTTCAAAAACCGAGTTGGTAAAAGCGGCTCAGAGAAAATTAAAAGAATCTAATGCAGATATGATTATAGCTAATGATATTGGTTCCAAATATCAGAAAAATATTAACAAGAATGAAGTATTGGTTATTGATCCAGGTAAAGTACGATCATCTGGATGGAAAAACAAAGAAAAGATTGCTAACTTTATTCGGAAAGAAATCGAAGATAAATTAAAATGAAAAAATCAGAACTTCGAAGGTTAATTGCAAGATATCAAGAAGTACAAATTAAAATGAAAAAATCTCAAAATAACAGACTAAAAAAAGAAACAGGTGAAATTGAGCAGAGATATTATCATGAAACAGGAAGAAATCTAAAATTAGATTTGAAAGAAAACACAGTATAAAATATCAAATTGGAAAAAGAAATGAAATTTAATCCCACTGATTACAAAAGAAGAAACATTACCATATGGAATGAAGTAGCTCCTCGTTATCATAAAAGATGGGCAAGCATTAGTCAAGGCCCGTTTGCCAGTACAACAAAATTAGTCCAATTATTAGATATAAAAAAAGGGGATAGTGTTTTTGATCTTGCATGCGGTACTGGAGTAGTTACTAAAAAAATCAGGGAGAAGGTAGGTCGTTCAGGATATGTTATAGGTGGAGATACCTCAGTTACGGCAATAAAAATTGCAAAAAAATGGAATGATAAAAACTCAAATTTGGATTTTGTAAATGTTGATGCAGAAAATTTTCATTTTTCAGAAAAATTCAATGTAATAACATGCCAATACGCATTGTTCTTTTTTCCAAATTCCCAAAAAGCTCTAAAAAATATGAAAAAACATCTGCAAAAAGGTGGAAAATTAGGCGTAACTGTTCATGGTGCTGCCCAAAAAGTCCCATTTTTCAGCAGTATTTTTGATGCAGTGACAGAATTTATTCCGGATTATGTTCCTCCTGGTGCTCCTGATTTAGACAGATTCGGAACAAAAACGGCTTTGAAAAATGAGGTGAAAAAGGGAGGATTTTCAAAAATATGTGTGCAAGATTTTAATTTCAATTTTAATCCTGGAAAATTTGAAAATTATTGGCAAAATTACTTAAGATATGTTGCCAAGCCATTAAAAGAAAAATTAGATACGCTTGATAGAAGACAAAGAAAAGAATTGAAGGACATGGTAAGAGAAAATGTAAAACCATTCATACAAAAAGATAAAACGATAAAATTTCCTTGGGAAGTTTTAATTTTAACTGCAAAAAACAGAGATTGAGAAAATATGGTAAGGGATTCAAAAAAGAAAGAAGAAAAACCAAAAGAATCTCCATTTAAAAAATTCCTTAAAAAACGGGCACCGGTCTATTTGGCCGTGATAGCCATTGTAATTATATTTATTATCCCAGAATTGACAAAAGGAGATTTACAAAGTAGCTTTCCTGAGACTCTAACAGAAGAAGAAAAGCTAGTAAGAGATACTTTAATGGCCTATAATGGTCCAAATGATGAAGGACATAGCCTATATGATGAAATATCAAATAAAATAAGTGAAGAATATCCAAATGAAAAAATTTATGAAAATAAAAAAACCAAAGTAAATGTAATGATTTCTAATTTGGAAGATAAAAATTATCGAGTTATCTTTGATTTTGAATCATACAAAGGTGATTTTCATTATAATTGGAATATAGATATGCAAACAGGAGATGTTAAGGGAATGGATGAAGAATCAAAAAACATTATTTCTAGAGTTGATTTTTATGATTAAATTTGCAAAAAATAGGCTCAAATGGTTACTAAATCCTTTGTAAATTTATGCATGATAACAGGTTTTTGTTTTACAATCAACGAGTCCTCGATTCTAATCCCAAATTTGTTTGGAATGTAAATTCCAGGCTCCACTGTAATTGCCATATTTTCTTTTAGTTTAGTTTCACTTCGATAAGAAACGGTAGGAACTTCATGCACTTCTAATCCAATACCGTGTCCTGTTGAGTGAATAAAGTATTTACCATAATTTTTTTCTTCTATGAATTTACGACATGCAGAATCTACATCTTTACAATTTGCATTGGGTTTAGTAGCTTGCAATCCAAGTTCTTGTGATTGTTTGACTATTTCATATGCCTCATTTGCTTGTTTAGGAATTTTTCCCATTGCAAATGTCCTTGTAGAATCAGAGACATATCCTTTGTATCTAAGAGTTAAGTCTACTACAACAAGATCACCTTTCTTAAATTTTCTTTGAGTAACTTGAGCATGAGGTAAGGCACCGTTTGGGCCTCCTGCAATAATTAATGGGTTAAGGGTAGATTTGTATCCAGTATCAAACATTCCTTGTTCAATCGCATATCCCATTAGAATCGCTTGTAATTCTGATTCTTTTTGACCAACTTTCATTTTTTTCGTACAAATTTCAAACATTTCATCAATTATTTTTGAACCTTTTTTGAGAATTTTTATTTCATTTTCATCTTTGATGATTCGAGAATTATAAAATGGTTCAGTGGAAGATATTATTTTAGGAATAGATTTTTTCAATGATGTCATTAATGAATAATCATTACAATCAGTGCATACTTTGTTTTTCTTGATTTTAGAGATTAGAGTAGAGAGCAGCCCAATTCCTCTTTCTCCTGTTATAACATTACAATCCTGTGATTCCTCAATAGCACGTCCAACTTCTAATTCAGGAGCAATAATTGTAGTATTTCCGTTTTTTTCAAGTAATCCTATAGCTTCTCCCCAAAATCCTGTTAAATAGAATAGATTTTCAGGCTCAAATGTTACTAAAGCATCACAATTTACTTTTTTAGCAAATTTGAGGAGTTTTTTTCTTCTTTCCTTCACAAAAAATCATCGATTTTTCTTAATTTATGTATGATGCAAAGTTTGTATATACGAATTTGGATTTGGAGAAACGTGACTGAGGATAAAAAGAAAGTTGTTGCATTACTATCTGGTGGATTAGATAGTCAGCTTGCTGTACGGATGATGCAAGAACAGGGATTTGATGTGTCAGCTGTTGCAATAAAAACACCCTTTTGTGATTTTGATTGTGGACGGGGATGTGGATTTGAAATTAGAGAAAGAGCAGATGATCTTAATGTAAATTTAAAGACTGTTTATCTTGGAGATGAATATATCGAAATGCTAAAGCATCCAAAACACGGAATGGGTGCCGGATTCAATCCATGTGTGGATTGTAGATCTATGATGTTTGAAGCAGCAAAAAAACACATGGATGAGATAGGTGCAGAATTTATTATATCAGGAGAAGTTCTTGGTCAGAGACCAATGAGTCAACATGCTCCAGCATTAAGAACTATCGAAAAAGATACAGGTCTTTTAGGAAAAATTGTTAGGCCATTATCTGCTGGATTACTTCCCGAAACCGATCCTGAAAAAGAAGGTCTTATCAAAAGAGAGGATCTTGGAATGATTAGAGGAAGAACAAGAAAGGCGCAATTTGAAATGGCAAAAAAATATGGAATTGAAAATCCTCCTAATGCCGGTGGTGGATGTCTTTTAACAGATCCTGCTTTTGGATTAAGGACCAAAGATTTGTTTGATCATATAGAAAATCCAACCATAAATGATATTGATCTATTAAAAATTGGTAGACATCTTAGATTGGATGAAGAAACGAAGCTAGTAGTTGGAAGAAACAAAGATGAAAATGAGATGATCAAGGCTATAGCACTACCTAATGATATATTGTTAGAAGCTCGTGATCATATGGGTCCTGTATCTATTTTGCGCGGAAAAAATGCAGATGATCATATTTCGCTTGCATCCTCAGTTACTCTTAGATACTCTGATGCTCCAAAAGATACCCAAAATTATGTCAGGGTAACTAAAGATAAAAAACAAGATGAAGTAATTGCCTATTCTGCAAAAGAAGAATCTTACATTAAATTTAGAATCTAGGCGTGGAATTTCACCTAAATTAGTCAAAACTAAGGAAGAGTTTTTGAGGGAGTAGATCGCATTTTCATCAAGGATGCAAAAACAGGAAAATCCCACATACTTGAAGGCAATCACTATTCGTGACGCAAGCGATGTTCATTCAATAAAAGAAGATATCAAAAAAGGAATGATATTGATTTTGAGAGTAACACCATTAGCTCAAAAAGATGTCGAACAACTTCGTAAGGTAGTCGAGGATTTGTATTCCATTGCAAAGTCTGCTGGTGCAGATATTGCAAGATTAGGAGAAGAAAGAATTATTGTTGCACCCTCCAGTATTAAAATCTGGAAACCTGAATACGATCTAAAATAATTTTATTGCTTCTTGAATTTGAGGATAATGAGATGGGATTCTGTACATTCTTCTGATATTCATTGCGAGGTTTTCAGATTTTTTCCTTTCTCCGTGATTTACAAGGACTCTTCTTAGTTTAGGTCTTAATCGTTGAACAAATGACATTAATTGATTATAATCACTATGCCCACTGAATCCATCTAATTTTTCTACTCCGCAGTTTATTGTAACAACCTCAACTTTGCCTTCCTTTCCAAGCATGGAAACCTGTTTTGATCCATCTAAAACTCTTCTACCAAGAGTTCCGTTTACCTGATATGAAACAAACAATACCTTGCTTTTCTTATCTGGTGCAATATTCTTGAAATATTCTAAAACTGGACCTCCTTCTAGCATTCCAGAAGTTGCCAAAATTATACAAGGAGAGTCTTCTCTCAGAGGTTCTTCCCTTGCATCAGCATGTTCAATATTTGTGAAATATTCTGAATCAAACGGATTATCATCAGTTTCTAATATTTTTTGTTTTAATTCTCGTGCAAGATATTCTGGGTATGATTCATGTATTGCTGAAGCTTCAGATATCATTCCTTCAGTAAATACAGGTGCTTCAACCATCTCACCGGATTTCATATAGTGATCAATTACCATCATGATTTCTTGAGCCCTCCCCACCGCAGGTATAGGAATAAGGACTTTACCTCCGTCTGCTAGCGTATTATTCACTGCATTAATGAAAGAAGATTCTACTTCTTGTCTTGTTGGTTGTATGTCTTCTTTTAGACCATAAGTACTCTCGATTAGTAGTGTCTCAACCCTTGGGAAATTCCAACTTGCTGCTTCAAACAAAATACTTTTTCCAAATTTAATATCGCCAGAATAAACAAAATTATGATCACCATTTCCAATATGGAAGTGACACAAAGCTGAGCCTAGAATATGACCAGCATTTGCAAGAACTAATTTAATGTCAGGAGAAATATCGGTAACAGTTCCATATGGAAGAGTAATAGTTTGTCTCAT
>JACEMX010000040.1 GCA_013867335.1 Candidatus Nitrosomaritimum aestuariumsis | reverse complement strand
CTGACCGAAGAATTGAAGCAATTGAGAACGATCCTTCTTGACTGTGGGCTGACCGAAGAATTAAAGTGGGGTGTTCCCTGTTACACATTTCAGAACAGTAACATTGTGTTAATGAGTGCATTTAAAGAATACTGTGCGCTTGGGTTTTTCAAAGGTGCCTTGTTAAAGGATGCCAACGGTATTCTGGACAAACCTGGGGAGAATACGCAGGCGGCACGCCAGATTCGGTTCACCAATGTGCGAGAAATAGTCGAGATGGAACCCGTCCTGAAAGCCTATATCGATGAAGCCATTGAAGTGGAAAAAGCCGGTTTGAAAGTGGATTTTAAAAAGACTTTAGAATTCGAAATTCCTGAGGAATTTCAAAACAAACTGGATGAAATCCCGGCCTTGAAAACGGCTTTTGAGGCATTGACGCCGGGACGGCAAAGAGCATACCTTCTTTATTTTTCTCAACCCAAACAATCCAAGACCCGGGAGTCAAGGGTTGAAAAATGTATGCCGCAAATTCTCGATGGCAAGGGATTACATGATCGGTAAATTCGATGAGGTGAAATGGTCAATAACACCTTACTTGGTTCAAGACAGGAAGTAGGGGAAATGCGGAGAACCGGCGGGGTTGATAGGCTGAAATAGCTCGGTCTACACCGTAGCCAGACTGAACACAGTCTGATGGAGAGCGCCATGAAAAATACGATCCTGCGCATCCTGATCGG
>JACEMX010000041.1 GCA_013867335.1 Candidatus Nitrosomaritimum aestuariumsis | reverse complement strand
ATATCTGATTTTGGATCCCATTTTAAAACAGAATTGGGCGTATTCCCATTTGAAATTTCTTCTATTGATATTGCTCGTCTCATACTTTTTCCAGTAGTTTTGTCTTTTACTCGTTTAATGACCAGAGCACAATTCATCAACGACAAATAAGCTGGAGGTATGTTCATTGGCTTTTGCTGAAGTCTTTTACTTGCAGATTCTAAACTGTCTGCATGCATGGTACACAAACCACCATGACCCGTGGCCATTGCTTGAAACATGACATATGCTTCAGAACCTCTAATCTCACCTACAATAATGTAATCTGGTCTGTGCCTTACTCCGGATTTGATTAATTCGTATAAACCAATTTCCCCTTCATCATTAGAACCATATCCTGATCTTGAAATTAATGAAAACCAGTTATCATGTGGAAGATTGATTTCAGCAACATCTTCTACAGAAAATAACTTGTCATTTTCACTTACGAGGCCTGCTATTGCATTAAGGACTGTGGTCTTTCCACTACCAGTTGCACCAATAACCATAATGGACATTTTATTTTCAATCATCATCCAAAGATATGCTGCAGTTTCAAGATCAATTGTTCCAAAACTAATTAGATCCACTATAGTGTAAGGATCCTCTCGGAATTTTCTTATGGTGAAACTGGTTCCTTTCGGTGTGATTTCTTTCTGATATAAAACAGATATTCTGTGATTACCGGCAAGGGCTAAATCCGAAATTGGATGTGCCGTACTTACGTGCTTTCCTGCCTTAAAGACAATTCTAGTGATAAATGAGTTTAATTTCTGATGCGATTCAAAAGAAACGTTTGATGATACACTATCATATTCTCTATGCCACACATAAAGAGGCATGTTAGGCCCACTACAACTGATATCCTCTATGTTTGGGTCGTGCATTAAAGCGTCAATTTCCCCAAATCCCACAATATCTCGCTTGAGAAAATACTTGACTTTCTCCATACTAGCTACAGGATTTGATGTGAAGAAACCTTCATGTTTTTTTATTACACTATTCAAGTGTTCATCAAATTTTGCATCTTTTGTGTTTTCAATAGAATCCAAACTTTGCTCAACAAAATTATACAGATCCTTGTAAATTCGTTCTTCATCAAAATTTAGTTTAATTTCATCTACAAAATATTGGAAATTTGAATTTTTTTCATCAAACAAAATTTTTGCGTAACTAAATGGTGCATTCAGAGGATACTCCTTTACTACCTGAAATTGATTTGATATTTCATTTGTAGTTCTTTGATCTAAAAGATATTTGTTAAGTAGGTTTCCTAATTCAATTTGATTTTCATTAACTTGCTTCATCGTTTATTCTCCAAAAATAAAAAGAAAGAAAAAGAGAGATACAAAAAATTCACTCTCCCTATGGGTTTTGGATGATTGTACTTAGGGGAGCGCCTGCTTCTCCTGCGAAGATGTTCAATGTTGTTGAAGCACCTGCATCAAGAGTAGTTAATGTTCCTGGTGCCATCTGGAAATAGATGATTGCTCTTTCTCCAGGAGCTAGACCAACTGGGCCAGAACCTTGTACTAAACACAAAGTTGGCTCACCAGTAGCACCATCGAAATCAATTTCAATATCGGCACCAACACACAATCCATCAGTAGCTGGAGAACTATTCATTATAGTTCCTGCACCTGCAGTTCCTTCATGAACATATTGGGATTGATAGTTTCCGGTTGTTACTCTTGTTTGATCACTGTCAAAATACCAGTTTGCAAAGGGCACAGTTGTACCTTTGATAGAAATGGTATCGACAGACAAAATCTGATCACCGTTATTTCTAACACCTGCTGCTCCCCACGCATCACCTGTTGCATCAGTAGCATTTACCCAGAGTTGAATTCCTTGTACTTCTACACTCTCTTGCTGGGCTACTGTCTGGAATATACTAGTTCCATACAAGACAACACCAGATCCGAGAACTACTGAAGCTACCAAGATAATAACAGTGGTAAGCACTGTACTGATACCTTTTCTCTTTGCGAAAACGTGGTTTTTCATTCTTACTAGAAAAGAAGGGTATAGGGATATAGGATCGGATGTGTAACATTTTTGCACAGACAATAAGATTCACGCCTAACACAGATTATTTTGATTGAGCCGTAAAATATAACAATAAATTCTTCAAAAACAACATAATTTTTACTTATCTTTCATAAATTCCAATAATTTACACGAATTTACTTGATTTCATGCGATAAATCCTTACAAATTTATTCACTAAATCTCGAATATCCACACCATATGCAGAATCTGTGAAGTATTTCTGAATATTTGAAGACAGACCTATTCCAATTACTTCAATTCCCATCCTCTCAACTTCTTTAATTGCCAGGTATAGTTTTTTGTCGTGATTCCATAATCCTGTTGGAAAATCATCGGTGAAAATAAAAAGATGTTTCAAATCAGCAGGGTTTTTCATGAGCATTCTTCCTGCAAGTAAAAGAGCGTCAGGAGTAAATGACAATCCTCCACTTTTCAATCCTCCAATTCTTGCACGAACATCTTGATTGTATTTACCATTGTGGTCTTTTAAAATTGAAAATTTTTGATCATAACTATAAAGCCCCCATGAACCAGATGGCCCAGTTAATTCATCTGAAGCTTCTGCAAGACATAGCATGAAATCCTTTACTTCTTCAAAACGAAGTTTCAGGCTAGCGCTGTTATCTACAAGTATTGCCCACGTTTCTTCTATTCTTTGCTCTTCGGTTTTATTAAAAACCTCGGCATATCTTTCAGAGTTACTGGCTATAGCTTGAATGGCAAGCTCCATATCGATTTCACCATAAAAATTTGTTTGTGGGTCTTCTGAATTGTTGTATACAGACCGAATCTGTTCACGTATTTTTTTTATAATTTTTTTATTTTTTTCTTTGAGTTGAAAATATTCATAAATATCTTCATTTGGAAGAGTAATGTCATCAAAATTTAATCCCAATACGTCTTTTCGTAATTTGTGTAGTATGTTCTCTAATCGCTCTTTTTCTTCAACATACAAGAAATTTAATTTTTTAATAGTATTTTGAAATTTTCCAGATGGAAAAAACTCTATTTTGTTTTTTTGGAGCAACAATGATTGTGAAGAGCCATGTTGTTCATAGTAAGAAGGAATTTCATTTTGTAGAATCTTTGAATTTTTATATAATTGGTTTGCCCAGTTAAGAATATTTTTTTGGTGAATCCTATCAAACATCTGTAAAGTTTCATGACTCATTTCTTCTTTAACAGAATCCAGCATTTTTGAGCCTATTTTTAGAGCAAATTGCGATTCCTTTTTGGGATTTTCATGAAATTTCATGTATTTGCGACTTATTTGAGAAATATTGCCCCAAACATCAGGATTTGTGCTATTCAAATAACGTTCTACTGCGTTGTCTTCGATAAAATCAATAACTTTCCAAACAGTTCTAGGTGTTTTGTTTTTGCTCCAATTTTGATACACAGAATAATCCGTAACAGCTACATGTGCAGCCAAATGGTAAACAGTGGATAAAAAAAATCCCCAAGCAGTAACCATTTCTTGCTGTGAATTACCAAACATGTGGCCAGAATATGTTATTCCATATGATGTTTTTCTTGGAATTGGAATTTTTACTTCAATTTTTGGTTCAAATTCAATGGAGGGATAAGAAAAATTTTCAGATAGTATTAATCGCACATCTTTGAAATCTCGTTGGGCAGTATCGTAAAAAATTTTATAAACTATGTCAAGAAACGTCTGTTGCAATTTTAATCATTATGAATTATTTTCTTCATCAGGGTTACTTTGTTTAGATTCATTATCTTCTGATGCAGATTCTGACACATCTGAGGCAGACTCATTTTCATCTTTAGTTTTTGTAAATTCTTCTTTTCTTTGTTGCAAATTATCATCAATTTGTTCATTTGAATTTAATTTTTCCATTACCTGTGATTGAGATATGGTGTGTGATGGTGCAGGAATTTTCATATTTTTTGTTATGATATACATTAAAGGGAATAATTCCTGATAAATCAAAGAAACTACTTCAGGTGTTTTTTCATTTTCTTGTTTGAGAAAATCTTCAATCTCTTCTTGCTCTCCACTCAATATCGTATTTCCACTAATGTTAATTACAGAATTTTTAGGGTTTGATGTCAAATCCAGTGAATACTTCAGGATTGTCTTTCCTTCATTACTGGATTCTTCTTCTAGATCTACGTTAATATCATATTTTTTGAAATCTATTTGCTCATCAGATGTCTTATTGAACATTAAATTGGATACTTCCACCTCATGATTCATGAATAATATCAAAATTATTGATAATTAACAGGCTGTCTGTAGCATAACAATACATCTCTTTGGTTTAACCTCCTTGGAATTATCTAATTTCATGATTTCAGGTTCATCTGAAGGTAAAATCAAAAAGATGCAGACATCAAGGGTAGATAATGATAACTTTAGTTTGAAAATCAATTTTTCAAAGAGTAAAAAAACTGATTCCACTAAATTACATCAATACGATGTTAGGAAATACATCAATCCAGATAATTTTAATTTTCCAGCTGAAATGCAGGAATTAATTCCTAAAGACACTCCACCATATTACGATAAAGGAGAAAATTATGTTGAAAGAATTGTCAGAGCTCTTGGTTATTTTAAGCAGTGTGCATGTATTGGACCAAGTGGAACTGGTAAAACCCATATCATTTACCTAGTAGCTGAATTAACTCAACTTCCATTATGGGAAATTAACTGTGGCTTGCAAACTTCAGCATATGATTTGTTTGGACGGTACATTGGTTTAGGTAAAGAAAACTGGATTGATGGAATAATCACTTCATGGTGTAGGTATGGCGGAATATTGTATCTTGATGAGGCAAACATGATGAAGCAAGACGTAGCAACAAAACTAAATCCAATTCTTGATGCAAGAGGACACATGGTATTAAATGAAAAAGACAATGAGCTGATAAACAGGCACAAAGATGCATACATGATTATTAGCATGAACCCATTTTCTGCAGAATTTACAGGTACAAAACCTCTCAACGCTGCATTTAGACGAAGAATGAGTGTTTGGTTGAATTTTGATTACATGAGTGTGGACAATTATGTGGATGATAAAGAAGTAAATCTACTAGTGGAACGATCCGGTATTCCTCGTGATATCTCAGCTAACATAGTAAGAGTTGCAGCTAAATTGCGTCAGGCATACAAAGCAGGTGATTTGCCATATGGGCCTTCTGTAGGTGATTTGGCAAATTGGGCACGAATAATTGCAGATGGTGCATCTCCAGTGGATGCTGGAAATGAGACGTTGGTTGCAATGACTAGCGATGATTATGAAATTCAAGAAGAAGTTAGAAAGGTAATCAAATCAGTAGATTGGGGAATAATTCAAACTAGTGATGATCCTAAGGTCTTGATAATTGCAGCAATCGAAAAATCTCTGCTAGAAATTGGCAAACCTGATTTGAACAAGGTAAAACAAAGACTGATGGAAGATTACAATAGAACACTATCTGATTGTTACGAAGAACCAGAATTCCTTAACAGAATCCTCAAGGATATCTACGGAAAGGCACATGTAACCATTGTGGACTCCATTAAGAAAAATCTTGAAAGCATGTCTGACAAAAAGGAAGTAAGAGAGTTCCTTGAAGTAGTTGCGAGGTAGTATCTTGCAATTATTTTATCAAAGATTCAACATTCAAGAATACCTTCTTTTTACATTATTAGGGATTACTGCTCTAGTTTTACTTGCAAATTTTATTGGCCCAGATAGTGCTGAGAAGACTACAGATTGGCTATCTGTGATCCTTTCGTTTACTGTGATGGTTTTTTCTACATCTATGGTATCCAAATACGGATTAAAAGGAAATCATGGAAAAGCATGGATTTTGTTTATGTTATTTTCTGCCTATTGGTTTTGTGCAGAAACTGTTGATGTATTGTATGAGTTAGCATTAGGATCAGAGCCTTGGGAATATGCCGATGACTTTTTCTACATTACAGGTTATCAATTATTTTTTGCATCGTTGATTTTTTATTTGAGACCGTTTGCAAAACAAATTTCAAAAAAACTACTGATAGGAGTATCTATTGTTTCTGTGTCACTCTTAGTTCCATCTTTGTTTATGATTGCAGAGTCAGATTCTATGAACGGTAACTTGTTAGTCTTAGTATCATATCCAATTTTGGATTCTATTATTTTAATTCCAGCATTAATTGGGGTGGTTTTATTCCTAAAAGGAGGAGTAAATTTCATGGTATCTCTTGTATGTTTAGGCATAATCACTCAGATTATAGGCGATAATAGCGTGTTATTTCTCTCTCTTCAGAATCTATACTATCCCGGTCACCTAGTTGAGGTGTTATTCCTATGGACATATGCGATGTTTGCCTTTGGATTATCTAACCAAATTGGCTTGTTTAGTGGAAAATCAAATGACGATTTATGTCCTGCATGTGGGAAAACATGTACTGGGCATGTCTAGGCACAATAATTTAGATATTGTAAGTTTTTGAAAATACACCTCGAATAATAATATTGAATTTTCTGTTTTTTTATCATGACTATGCGTAGAAAAAGAAGAGGGTTAGCTACTGTAGTGTCAACTGGAATCTTACTTTCTGCAGTTGCAATAATGGGAAGTATGCTGACAGCTTGGTCCAATAGTATTTTTGCAACCGAACAACATCAGCTAAATACTGTCTATGCAGAAGGGGTAAACAAATTAAATGAATTTTTAGTAATTGAGCATGTTTGGTTTGGAAACAATCCAAGCAAATTTGTCAATGTTACAATGAGTAATGTCGGTAATGTTGGATTAAATGTAACAAAAATCACTCTGGATAATTCCATTGATAAAACAAGCTTACTTGTTACAGATGGTGGGATTGTAAGAGGTGATGATTTTTCAACAGAGATAGGATATAATTGGACAACAACTGAACCTATAGAAATTACCGTAACTACAGAAAAGGGTACTATCTATCAAACATTTGCGATGGGGCCATGAAACACAGAAGAGGATTAACTACAGTTGTGGGAGGCGTATTTTTCCTAATTGTAATTATCACTGCAGCTAGTTATCTTACTTATAGTATGAATTTATTTGAGAATTTTTCCGAAAATGTTTTTGCTGCAGGCCAAGAGAGAGAAAACAGAAAAAAAGAAGCATTTGATATTTCGAAATTAACTATAGAAAACAACAAAATTAACTTGGACATACATAATTCTGGAGATATTCCCGTTTCATTTACGAGATTGTGGGTAGAAAATATGACGGGAGTAGATGAAGTTTATCGATTTGATTTGAACAGTACAGTAACAACTGGTAATACAGTACAAAATATTTTAGAAAATATTCCATTTATCGCATTACCTACTGAAAACTATAAGATGAAATTAGTTACAGATAGAGGTACAACAAAAGAATTCTCAGTAAATGCATCAACTGAACCACTGCACTTACAATTATTTGCATTACCTGAAGCAGTTCCAACTAATTTTAAATCGACGATTTTACTATCTGTAACAAACAATTCTACTGAAAATACAATCTATACCAACATTCAGCCAATTCTTAGCCCAATTTCTTTGGGAGCAGTCGCAGAGTTTGAAGGTCCAATACCAGCACCACATTCCGTACTCGAAAAAGGAGAAACTGCAATTTTTGAATGGTCATATAGAATTACTGGAGATGATGGAGATAAGATTAGATTCGATGCAAGTGTACTCAACGGAGTACCTGGAAATATAGTTTCTAAAGTAGTGACTGTTCAAATAATTGAATTTGCAGAAGAAAGTGGAAGTTCGCTTGTCAGTAAATTTTTGACAGCAGAATCTGCACCAGACGATGTTTTGATATTCCATAAAGAAAATTTTGATGCTCTAGGTGAGCGACAAATGTTTTCTTCAACACCTGAAGATAATGTTGGAGAAATAATTGATTTCAACTCAACAAGTGCCATTTTTTACACTAATACAGATGCAAATGTAACTATCAATATTCCAGCTGGAAATTGGAATACAATTCTTCGTTACATTAGCAGTCCAATGCCTGAAAGTTTGATGCATGCAGGATTAGATAGAGAAACGATGTCATATCATTTTGAAACTGACCTTGATTCTCCACTGGACACTACAACAAACACGGTAATGACATTAGGAACAGGTACCAATAGACCCTTATGGAATAGTGTAGGACACCAGGGTGCCGGTGCATACGAGTTTTCTGGAAATGATTTTGCTTCAATTGCAATAAATGACAACAATGATTTAGATTCTAGTCCAGCAACCACCTCGGGGTGGTTTAATGCAGATAGCTCAGGCCCATCAAGTGATCAAGTAATCTATTATGGTGAGAGTAGTAGTGGCAACGATTTGTATGAGATATTTTTAGATAGCAATGGTTATTTGGTGTATAGAATCGATGCAGGCAATCCTTCTGAAATAGCTACATGTACTAGTTCTGTGAATTACCGAGATAATTCATGGCATCACTTTGTTGCAATAATGCCGAGTGACAATGATTGTGAATTATACGTTGATGGATTACTAGAAGATACTGATATCCATGGAGGTAATGGTGCAATTGCTCTTACTGGCAGCATCTACATAGGGGCACGAGATAATATTGGGACAAATGGATTTAACGGATTGATAGACGATGTCATTCATTGGGATAACTACGCCTTAGATGAAGGCACAGATAATGAAGTGACAGATTTATTCAATACAAATTACGGAGTTGATGGACATCTTTTAGATTTTAATATTAAGATTGTAGATGAATTTGGAAATGATCTTGGAAATTCAAATAAAACCATCACTCAAACTTTTGATGTGTCAATCCCATATTCTGGAGATCTAGGAGAATATGCAGCCCCTGTAAGCGATATTTGGGGACAGTTTAATTTTTCAGCTGTAACTTCAGAAGCCAAAATTATAGAATCAGGAGAAAGACTAATGATCAACATGACATATGCTCCAAAAAATTCAGGGAATCTAAATATGAAAATGGTGATTGATGATACTGATGTGGTTTCAGGCCTAGGAAACAGTTTCTTACAAATTCCGTCACCTGATAGAGGATTACCTGGTTATGGTGCTTATGACAATTCAGCTCGAGGAACAATCAGTATTTTCAACCCAGGCCCTACAGATAACTGGATTAAATACCAAAGCAGAGTAGTTTTTGAAGATGAGGATACAGGAGAGCCCTATGCTGCTTTTATAGACAATGCAGATGGGGCCACATTATCACCGGATCAGGATAGCCCTCCAATTTTAGCAAATACAACCGCTGTGTATGAATTTGAAAGGCCCAGATCTCAGCCAGGAAATGTTGCAAGTAATTTGATACCTGAGGGCAGGTATCAGATGTTTGTATTTCTTGACGGATACGATTCAGCAGGCAACATATTCTTACAAACAACCCCCCTGGGAGTAGTCAGAGTGACATAGTTGTTTGTAACATAAAATAACACACCCATGCTCATTATCAAATATTGACTTTTTATTATTATGTCTGCAAATCATGAGACGGAAACTAAAGAATTTGACGAGGTTCTAAAAAGTACCGATTTACTTGTTGATGAATCCGTTCAAATTTATGAATTAGAAAGTGAAAAGGGAAATGTAATTGATGAACTCTACAATTCTCTCAAAGTAATTACAGAATTTCTTGGATTCTCAATAGATTTGCCTTCAAAGGTATTCAACGAATCTGAAAATACAAAAATAACATTAACTCCTTCATTAGACATACTAATTAAAAAAGAAAATGGAAAGATTGAGCAGAAAAGATTAGATGAATTTTCTACTAAAAAAATTGCACAAATCCTTAAAAATTCAATTATGCCAATAATAGAACTATGTAAGAATGAAAAAATTGTCCAGAATCAAAACATTACATTCCTAAAAGCAGTAACAGGAAAATTAGATAAAATTCAAAAAATAAATTCAGAGAATATAAAATCAGAAACATCTGCTGATTCTAAAACTAGGGGGGAGCCAAACAATTTAAGCCAAAACAACATTATGGCAGAACCTCGGGAATCTACAAAAACTCCTGAGGTATCGTAAATTTGAATCAAAAAATAATACATTTCAATTCTATGGAGGAATTAAAAGATAAAATTGAAAGACAAGTTAGTGAACTAGATAACAAAATAGAGTTGCATTCTAAGTTAATTGGAGATAAAATTAGAGAAGGTGAAAAAGACAACTCTGAAGAATTATCCGATTTAAAAGATAAGCTAAATCCTGAAAAATCAAAAGATAAAAAATCTGATGAGAAAAAATCAGGTAAAAAAAGACAGCAAAATAAAAAAACTGAACCTAAAAAGAAAAAATCAAAAAAAGGAGAATCAGAAAATTGGATTGAATACGAAAACATTCATCTTTACAACGGTGTAGGAACTAGAGGCGAGTTAGAACTGTATTTCAAATCTTTAGAGGAAATGAAGTCTGATTCTGAAAAATTAAGGAATACTAAAGACAGCCTTGAGAAACTAATGAACTCAGGAATTAAGAAAGATTTGGGAGGAATTGGCTATGAACATCCAGATGGTACCTTTGAATTAGCATTTATCAAAACAGATGAAAAACGAGAGAAATTCTCCTTAAAATCGATCTTAACTGTGAGGTGTGAATGCTAAAAATGACACTAAATCTTGGCAAATTAAGTAATATTAATGGCATTTTAGCCTCAAATCCCCTAACTAAGGATACGAA
>JACEMX010000175.1 GCA_013867335.1 Candidatus Nitrosomaritimum aestuariumsis | reverse complement strand
TCTACAGGTTTGGAAACTACAAAACAAAAAATTGAAAGTGATTTTTCACAAAATCAAAATATTATTTTAAATGAACTAGTACCATTATACGAAAAAAGTGGAACTAGTGAGAAACCCGATATTTGGGTTCTATCAGGTGCAGTAAACATTACTACAAAAATTTTGGAGATGGTAGAATCCTGTAGAAACGAGGTAATGATTGCAATTCCAGAAGCTGGTCAGGAACTAGTAAAACTAGCTTTGCCAAAACTAAGACTATTACATGATAAAGGAGTAGAGATTACTCTTTTGACATCAGATAAGATGGATAAAGATTCCATTACTGCGATTAAAAGAGTCGCAACTGTAAAAATCAAAAAAGGGTTATTCGGTGGAGGTATAATTTCTGATAAGCGATATGTGGTAATTTTATTGGGCCCTGAAAGAGGAGACGTAAAAACAAATGAAATTGTTGCAATTTGGGCAGATCATGCAGGATTGGCTGTTTTTGCACGAGAATATTTCGAATATTTATTAAAAGATTCAAAGAAGGTATGACATGGACGCACTAAACGACGAAACCCTATTTGTTGGAACAGCAGAAGCAGAACATGTTGAAATGTATCTTAAAGCCATTTGGCACATTAAAGAAAAAGGCGGTGAGGTAAAAATCAGTACCATTGCCAAAATGCTCAATGTTAGACAGCCAAGTGTAGTGCAAATGCTAAAAAAACTAAATGAAAAAAA
>JACEMX010000075.1 GCA_013867335.1 Candidatus Nitrosomaritimum aestuariumsis | reverse complement strand
CAGCGATCAGAAATGACACCAGAGATAACAAGAAAAAATAAAATGATTTATGATAAAATTTGTTATCTACTACAGGTTTTAAAAAATAATACTTTTAATCTCAATACGAACTTTTCCTGTATAAGCTGATATTCTAGATATATTTTGAAGTTATTTTTTAGAATTAAAAAAAATTGTAATTATTGACGGGGTTTTAGAAATTATGTAATCTTAAACGAATCCAAATGTGATAATAACAAGTATTGCACCGAATGGTATTCCGAATGCAAATCCTACTTTTTTATTTCGCATAAAATTCTTTTTTGCACTCCCATATAAACAGGATGAACAAGTTATTCTTTTATGATCCTAATATTTTCTGAATATTTTGTAATACAATGTAAACAGTAATCATATATACTATTATAAAATGAATTTCATATGGTAACATCATATGAAGGATTAAAAATCCGAAGAGTAATCAACAAAGGTACAAAAATTATTGAAGAAGAATACAAAAGGCCAAACTGGGCAGGAGAAGAATTTCACGATCATGAAACAGAAAAAATTTCTCTTGCTGGAGAAATAATGGTATCAATAGCAAAAGGTACATCTAAAGTAAGACTAGGCACAGTAAATCGAACTAGGCCAAATACGCCCAAAGGGATAATGATTTCTATCAATAAAGGAACATCCAGAGTCCGACTATAATCATTTTGACTTTTTATTTTTTTATTGATTCAATTGCATCTTCAGATAAAATATCAGAAAAGAAAGATTTTCTCTATTTAATTACCAGGTATGTGGGATAAGCAGTTTCAAAATACAATGAAAGTCAATGATTGTTTTGTCTTATAATGAATATTGAAAATAAAAAATTGCAAAAATTAATCAAGTTTAAATGCAAATTGAGTATAATTTAGGTAAGAATGGCAGACAATTCAACTGTTATTTCATTTAGAATGGATAAAAAACAAAAACAAGCGTTAGAAAAAGAATGTGAATTAAAAAAGGTCTCTGTCAATCACATGCTCAATGAACTTATAGAAAATCATCTAAAATGGGATAAATTTGCAGCCGAGATGGGATTAATTTTTGTCACAAAAGCCATTTTTAGAGAAATTTTAACCAAAATGTCAGAACGTGAAATCAAAATTCTTGCCACCACAATTTGTAGAAGCGCCCTAAAGAATGCAACAATATACATGAAAGGGGAATTTAATTATCGAAATTTGATTGAAATTCTAGACATGTGGTTGACACATTCCCATATTCCCTTTAGAAGGATTCAGACAAACTCACATGAAAAATATATTCTTCAACATGATTTAGGCAAAAAATATTCTATTTACATTCATACCGCAGTGGTTACTCTTTTAAACGAAGTTGATTGTATGTCACAAAATTCAAACATCGATGAAAACACATTAACATTTGAAATATGCACACCTGATGAATCCTAAATGAAATTAATATTGAAAATTTTTGTATTACAATGTAAACAGAGTTCTTATTAGAATATAATATTCATAACTTATCATGTCAAAAGGAAAAGAAATCCAAAATCACTTGGATCAAATCTACGCGGATATGCTATCTAACTGGATTCATAATAAATCCAAATTAAAACCAGCATGATTGAAATTTTAAAAAATTAATTTTAGAAGAGTCAAAATGAGTTCAAGAATTAAGAGTAATAATTTTAAAATTGATGGTAAAGTACAATGGCCATTTTCTTCAAATATGGATTCCAATCAACATTCTTCATTGATGAAATCTCGAGTTAAAAAAATAGTTGGAATGAGGGGAACTGCCTCTTTTATGAAAAAAGATAGCCCTAAACTTGATGTTCAGGCAAACGGAAGAAAAACCAGATTGACTATTAACAGAGGAACTCAAAAATTCATGCATGATGTCCTAACCACACAGGAAATGCTCGAAGCCAAAAAACATTTGTCTACGGTAAACCACGTATGTGATTCATGTGGTACAAATATCAATTCTGAGATTTCAAGAGTACTCATTTTGAGCAATATGGATGGCGGGCCTCATCTTGTTTTCACTCATTTCTTTGCACCTTGTTGGAACTTCGAAAAATTATTAAAAAAACACAAAAATTTTCGTATTGAAAAAATGAGTTTTAGCTTCCCTGAAAATATGTCAATATGTGATGAATCAATAAGAAAAATGCAAACCTCGTTTCATTTTTGGATTTAATCAAAAAAAATATTTTTTAAATATTAATCATAGTAATATGAGTAAAAGAATAACTATAGTCATGGATGATGATATAGTAAAAGCACTTCATTTACGCCAAGCCAAAGAAATCTCCAAAACAGGAGTCTCGGTTTCATTTTCACGAGTAATTAATTCAGAGTTACAGAAAATAATAAGATAAATTATAAAAAATATACAAGAACAAATTCTTCAGTCAAGGATCATCCATGCCTAAAACATCATAATAGGCACGAGGAATCATCCCTTGTCCCTTAAAAAACACATTATTTACCGCAGAATCCAAAACATACGTTTTTGCCCAATCGTCTTGACTCCTAATTGAACGTCCAAATCCTTGAAGTATTTTTGTTAGAGTTTGTGAGGTATACCACAACGGAAATTTTTCCATTTTGGCCTTTACTCTTTTTTCAGTATAATTTGGATATGGAACCTTAGCTATTATTTGGAATCGGGATAAATCGTCTTTCAAGTCAACTCCCTCCCATAACGAAGATGAAAGTAAAACCCCTGTAGGATCTTGAGAGTGTTCGGTTATCACCTCATCCTGAGTTTTTCCATCTTTGTTTGTACTATGACAAATTCTTATTCTTTTTTGGTTATTTGGAGAAAGATATCTCATAATTTTATTACATCGTGGAATCGAAGAGGTTAAAATCAATCCACGTTCATCTGAGTGTTCATTTAGAATTCTATCAATGCAGCGTATTACTTCAAGTTCATCTTCATCAGTGCTTCCATAGCTTAATCTCTTTATGTTGAGAAGATCAATTTTTCTGTGCTCAATTGGAAACGGAGATTTTGGAGTATCAATAAACGCAACGTCGTCTTTCTCAAATCCCATGTTTTCACAAAAACTTTTGTGATCAATAGTGGCAGACATGAATATTTGAAACTCTGTTGTAAAAAATGAATTAGAGAATTTTGACACGTCTATTGGTTTTAAGGAGATGTTTCTAAAATTACCATTAAAGTCTTTAGTTGGTGCATTTACTATGAAATTATTTTTATCTGCCATAATGTCAATTTTAGCTTGAGCTGCCCTATCATACCGTCTCTCCAATCTTGTCATTAATTGATAATCCGGATCTCTTTGATATGCACTACTTTCTTTGATATCTTTGATTTTTTTTGCATACGAATATGCAATGTCATCAGTTAGTTGCAACATCGAATCTAAATCTGAAAAATCATATCTGTCAGTACTCAAATCACATTCCTCTATCTGTCCACTAAAGATATCAAAGCCTACAAACTGTATAATTTGGTCCTCTATCTTGTGAGCCTCATCAAAAATTGAAATTTTACGCTCAAGATAGTCTTCAAATAGTTTTTTGTTAAATTTCATTATTTGAAAATATGCATGATAATTCCATAGAGAGTGTTTTGCCACAAGTGCTTCGTATTTTTGCAGGTAATAATGACATGAATTGGGTTCTTGTTTGTTTTCTTCAACTTGTTTTATGGTGGGCTTCCATTTACAAATTTCAATTATCTCCTTTCCGTTTTTGCTTACTTTTTCCTGGCATTGTCCCTTATCACAAGTCAAACCCCACCTCATCGCCCTTCTAGTATTGGACATCTTTTCAGAATTCATCAATTTTAGACAAGGGAAGTTTTGTTTGCCCTTTACTGGTTTTAGAAATGATATGTCTTTGATGTATTGATCTTGTAAATGCTTGGATGCAGTTACCGTAAATGAACTATCAAAATAGCTTGAAACAGTGGCTCCAATAAGTGATTTTCCAACACCGGTTGGCGCACATAAAATAATTTTTTTATATCCAGACTTTAATTTTTCCTCAATTTCTGCTAGGATCTCCTTTTGAATAGATCTAGGAGAATAAGATTTTGGAAAGTGTTCTAAAAGAGACAGGATTAATTCTCGTTTTTATTGGTATTAAAACCATAGAATTGGAATTATAGAACATCACATTTCATGAAATTTCTTGAGCCCTTGTCCAATTAATGAGAAAATGCTTTTTGCCATGTTTCCTGCATCTGGGTTTTCAACATCCGTTAATAGTAAGAGATCAGAACGATCATCTGATATTTTTTTTACATTATATGTAAATTTCATACCTCTTAATTGAATGGGTCCATCTTCTAATTTTACCGTCATAAAGTGTTTTTTTTCATCCAAAGATTCTAGTAATTCACAGATTTGAAATTCTTGATTGCCCATATTTACCGCGCACTTTCTTTTAGCGCCAATGCCGGTGCCTTCAACTTGGGTTTGAGTCACAATTGAAAAATATTTTTCCACATTATCAAAAGAGCTTATCGTATTCCAAACTTTTTCTTCTGAATCATTTATTGTAGTGGAGTGAGATATTTGCACAAGATACATGTAGATTTCAAATATTTTAAATACTGTTCAAAAATTAAATGAACAAAATATCCAAATAGTAAGATAATATCTAATGATTTTATTAATCAGTGCAATGCCATTCAGCGCAAACCTACTTGATTAATATAAAAATTGAAAAGATTCAACCATGACTAATACATGGATGGTCTATGCCGGAATAGCAATCGGCGTAGCAGCAATGGCTGGTGCAGTTGTTTATGGAACATCAAATCAAGAAAATTATGTTCAAGAAGATGCAGTTCTTGCACCAGCAGCTGAACAGGGGGCCTTTTCATCATCCTCGGGATTAGGTGCAGATTTGAACAAAGAGAAATGGCACGAAGATCCCTTTGGTGATTTAGCGGCTGAAGTTAGAGCAAATGCCGGGAAATAACCAGGTTAAACTCTATTTTTATTTATTTTTATAATTAATTTTTGATTTTATTCATAGAATTAGGCAAAATAATTAATCTGTGGAGTGTCTAATACAGTTGTGCATCAATGTTACTATTGTGAACAAATCTTCGATACAAAAGAAGACCTGTACGAGCATGTTGAGGTCCACTCAGATGTTGAGAGAAACCGGGAAATTACAGAAAGAAGAAAAAAAGCCAAGAAACTGTAAACAGAATTGTTATAATTTGAAATAATAATAACTAAAAAAATTAGAGTAAATGAATCAAAAGTTCACATTCTAAGAAGCATATAGGAATTTTTCTTTTTTTACTTATGGATTGGGTTGAAACCCTTTTGAGAAAATCATGTGAGAAAACACTCACAAAAGGAGAAGTCCTCCATAGTTTGTTTCATATGATCGAGGTCAATGAAAATACATTAAACCAAATCCAATCAGATAAGCGAGATTTTGGGCCAGAATTAGAAGAATTAAGACAGACTGAAATTAAAGACATTGATTTTCACATAAGATACTATAGAGGATTAGTTAATTTCATCAATGGTATAAGCGATACAAAAAAATCAGAATAAGATTCATGGTCAAAATACTACATTGTAGATTTTCTTAGTTTTTGAAATTTTTCATCATATTCTTTTTGTTTTTCTATATTTTGGCCATATTCAGTCTCTTCAACATATTTCTGTCGTTTTTCTGATAGGATCTCATTCCATTTTTCTAGCTCCTTTGTAATCATTAATCCAGAGTCCTCTCTTGCAAATTGTTTTCTCTGCTCTTCATTTTGGCCCCTTGTGGGAAATCTTTTTTCTCTGAATTTATCTTCGATGTTTTTTACTATTGTATCTCTGATGGATTCTGCCAAATCAAAATGACCTTGTTCGTGGTTTAACAGGTTGTCTGAAGAATGTTGGTCTCTTACCCAAGACAAATGTCTCAGAAATAGAGTGGAAAGTTGTATTTTTTCAATTTGATAAAAAATTTTTCTGTCAACCATGTCCGATTTAACGGTCCATGTGTGATGGTATTTTATTTTGCTTGATGAATCTTCAAAAGCAGAAGGATTAGGATCAGCAAGAAAATCAGACCATTTTAGATAGTAATTTTCAGACCAGGTTATGATGTCGCTGTCTTCCACAATACTCTAAAAAAAGGTGCCAAATAATTATGATTGCTTGCCGTCACGTCCGCTAAATTTTCCAAAAGAAAGAGAAGAATCAAAACCTAGCCAAAAGGAATCAGGTTCCACGGTAGATTCATGAAATGCCTGATGCTCTAAAAGTTTCTCATCTCCCCAATTACCATCATACAAAAACGTGCATTTTTTCACACTTCCTTGCATTTTGATTCCTTTACAAGTGATTATCAAGGATGTTGTATCTACCAATATCTTTGAAAAATACTTTGTTTAGAATAGTTGTTTGACGGCATGAAAATTCTAGGGTATGGTCTGTTAAGGCAAACGTAGGAACGCCGTCAAACGTGATGACTCATATTTACTAGTCTTGAGAAATTAAAAGAAATTGTTTGTTTATTTTGAACAGTTTTCAAACTAGCCTCAGAATATTCGCATAGGCATAAAAGATCAATTTTTTGATCCATTTTGATTAATAAAAAAAACATTGTTTATTTTATGAAATTTTGAGAATATCAAATATTAGAAAAAATTGGAAGCAAGGCTGTTTGCTGGTTTGATGTCTTCGACGTATCCCCCAAAGGGACTGAAGCAAAAGAAGCATCAAACTTGCTTGCTTTCCTAAAATTTCAATTAGTTTTACCAAAATTACTAGTTGCTATGACGATAGTTTTGACAAAAACTTAGTTTTGCGGTGTTCTATAGAAAGATTATTTCTCAAAAGATGTGTTTTGTTGTTTTGGATGGTAAATCAAATGTGAATTGCAAATATTTCAATTAACTTCATTATGCATTTAGAATCTAAGGAAAATTTCCATCATCCATCATTTCTTTGAACATGGTTCTTTCAAGTCGAGTCTCAGATGCACTGCATTTGCTACATAATCCCATGTCTTCCGGATCTTCTTTCTTTTTCCTCTCACACTCCACACACTTGTGAATTCCTTTCTTGAATCCCATGATTAATTCAAAACCTGAGCTCGGATATTTGAATCATCTCAAACTCTACAATATTGAAATATATTTCCATTTTTGGATATCATCTAACTTTTCAAAAATAATCCGCTACTATGAATTAATCAATTTCTTGTTTTTTATATTTTGGATAAATCTTTGTTCGTACTAGAAAGTAAACTATCCACATAATTGCAACAGCCACTACGGCGCCATAGATTCCAAACCAAAGTCCAGCAAAAATTAGCACAAAAACACACAAAATGGCTACAAGGATAAGAGTAACAAAACGACTCATAAGATTCATAGAAAAATAGCAAATGATCCGTTATTTCAATTCTATCTTAGCACAAATCTACTTGAAAATATACAATATGCTTATTTTTTTGTAAGTCTCAGATATTTTGTGAATAAGAAAGAAATCGAAAAAGAAGTACAGAAAGCCATCAATGATGCTCTAAAACACGAAGAAAATTTGCAACATGATGAAAATGAAGAGCCCATAACATTTGTAAATAAAAAACAAGTAAAATCAATAGAACATGAGGATCATGTGCAACATGATGAAAACGAAGATCCTAGAACCTTTGCTGAAAATGCATGAATTGTTTCAAATTCTTCCCAGGAATTTGAACATCTGAATGTGGGATGTGTTGTGTTTGTGGGTAAACTGAATTTGAATCGTATCTAAAACAAAAAGACTGGGAATTGGATTGGCATTATATTATTTGGCAAAAATTTAGGTTAGCACAAGGTCTTCAATATTGGCTTTAAAATTTGCAATATGCTTAAGTCCTAGATATTTAGGGAAAGATTCGTATTACTTTGCAAGAAAATTCCATTACAAAAAGAACATTTTTGTTACTTTTGACAGGTGTTGGTATCGTACTTTTTTGGAGAGGTATATGGGAAGTGTCTGCAGAGTATTTTTCTGAATATGTGAGTTTGATTGTTGGTCTGATAATTTTGGTTGGAGTTGCAATCTATCAAAAAAGACAGATATTCCAGTTTTTTGGTGGCGGAAAGTAGTTAGGTCATAGGCATTAACCAATTCTAATCCAGGTATTTCCCAAAAATTCATCATGTCTCAGTATGGGATGTACTGGATTTGTGTCTAATTTGCGTGTGAATCTCAAGTAAGAACTTGATTTGCTTACTATTAATAACGAATCAAACTAGATACTACCGAAGTTAATGGTCAGAGCAAGTGCAAAGTCAGGCGAGGCTTGTGCCCGATGTGGGAAAAATGAAATTGTAACAGATAACACCACAGGGGAAAGATTTTGTGGAAAGTGTGGTTTTGTAGTATCAGAAAAATCACAAGAATCAGGTCCAGAATGGAGAGCTTTTACCCAAGATGAGAGTGGTAACAGAGCAAGAACTGGTGCACCCACGTCACTTACTATGCACGATATGGGATTGGCAACAATAATCAATCCAATAAACAAAGATGCTTCAGGAAAACCCCTTACAGCATCAATGAAAAGTACTATTGAAAGATTAAGAACTTGGGACAGTAGAAGTCAAGTTCATGAACCAGTAGATAGAAATTTCAGACAGGCCTTCAGTGAATTAAACCGATTAAAAGACAAACTTGCAATATCAGATTCTGTTATGGAAAAAGCAGCCTACATTTATCGTAAAGCTCTAGAAAAAGGATTAGTTAGAGGAAGATCAATTTCTGCATTAATTGCCGCGGCACTATATGCTGCATGCAGAGACACTGAAACTCCAAGAACACTCAAAGATGTAGGAGAGGCAGGAAATATCAAAAGAAAAGACATTGCAAGATGTTATAGATTACTAGTTAAAGAATTAGAACTTGTCATGCCAGTAGTTGATGCAGTACAATGTGTTTCAAGAATTGCAAGTAGGTTAGGCATATCAGAAAAAACAAAACGTTATGCCACAAAAGTTCTCAAAGTAGCTCAAGAACACGAAGAGTCAGCAGGAAAAGACCCAATGGGCTTGGCAGCTGCTGCACTCTATTTGTCATGTGTCAAAAATGGAGAAGATATCACGCAAAGAGATATCGCAGAGGCAGCAAATGTAACTGAAGTTACAATTAGGAATAGATACAAAGGTCTCAAGATTGACCAGAATATGGAATTATAATTTTTAAAAACTATTTTTAAAAATAAATTAAATAATGAAATTAAAATAAAATTATTTTAGATTTTATGATTTAATCATAAATCATAAGATCTTTTTCTTCTAACAAGCTGTGAAGAAGGTTAACAGAACGATACACATCTTTTTCTGTTTTGCCGCCAGTACATACGAGTTTTCCTGAAGAGAAAACCAAAATCACAGTTTTTGGGTCAAGCATTCTATGAATTAGACCAGGGAATTGTTCTGGCTCATACATGCTTCTTGGCAAAGTTCTTGCTGCTTTTTCCAAATGTACCTTTCCTCCAAGATTAATGGAGGATACAATGTTTTGGACTGTAACTTCGGCATTTTTCTTAATTTTAATTCCGCCTTTTTTGAGTTTTTGAACTACGGTGTTTACAGCTTTTACTGCCATTTCTTCAGACTTGGAACCAGTACAAACCATTTTTCCTGAAGTGAAAAGAAGAGTTGCAGTTTTTGGGCTTTTTAGTCTAAATACAGCTCCTGGAAATTGTTCTGGATGATATTCTACATCTGGGAATTTCTTGGTGATATCATTGAGATCAAGTTTTTGATCAATGGTAGCAGATGCTACTACATTTACAATATCTACTAGAGGTTTAGTTTGAGTCATGCTTTTTCTTAAGAAAACTCATGTAATTTATAACAATCACTCCGTTTTAGGCACAAATCGAGTATATTAACCGGAATTGGACAAATTTGGTTAATTTCTGGGATCTAATTCTTCTCGTTAATTTTAGGCATAAAAGCTAGAATCTTGCTGAATAGTCTCACTTGCTGCCAGATTTCCATGTTTACGTATTAAAGCCAAAACCAGTCCAACAGTTTCTAGTATCTTATTTGCAGATTCAAGTAATTGCTGGGGAGAGATATCACCGTATAGTTTTCTAATAATAGATACTGCTTTCATTGTTTTCAGATTTGGAGAAATCATAACTGAAACGTGAGGTAATGCTTTTGTTACAATGTCAAACTCATTCATAAAATCATTGTGAAAATTGTTTTTCATAAAAGCCTGTTTTACATCATCGCCCAGAGTCATATGCAAAAATAATTCAGTAGTCTGAGTTCCTTTGAGATGTGCAATCCCAACACCTAATTTTGAACCATTAAATTTTTCACAAATCAAAATCCAATCTAATTGAGGATTTGGAGGAAGTATTTTTGAAGAGATACCATTATCGTCTAAAATTTTTCGGATTTCTTCCAAAGTAGGCATAACTACAGGCATTGTTGTGTAAATTTAAGATTTTTGATACATTACAAAGGAATTTTTTAATTTTGTTAAATACCATCCCTAAAATATAAGAGAAAAACAATCAAATCAATTGTCGTTTAATAAAAAACCTTTTAGAAAATTTAGACCCAGAGCAAAACCACTAACAACAGAACAAAAAATCAAAAGTTTTGTTTTGCGTAATTCAAAAAACGGATATTTTACCAAAGTTTCCACATTATCATATAAATTTGAAATATCTCAAGACAGAGCTTGGGAAATAGTTGGAGAGTTGTTAGATGAGGGTTCCATCGAATCAACACATGATGAAAGAACAGGAGACATGAAACTCTGTGAGACTGGAAAGACATACAGTATTGCAAATATAGAGCAGAAAAGAAAAAGAGAGAAATTCAAAGAGTTGAAAAAAAATAAAAAAGAAAACAAGTCAAAAAGTAAAAAATCCGAGCCTAAAAAAGAAAAAAAATAACATCAAATTTACAAAATACCTTGTTTCCATAGGTCTAGAAAATTCATCAAAGTTTTAGAAAGTCTTATTTTTAGAAATATTTGCAAAAATACATGATACAACTAACAAAAGATGATAAAATAGAGATTAACAGAATTTTAGAATCGGTAAAGGGAAGAATTGATGAAGAATTATGTAAATTGATAATGGATTTGGTATTTCAAAATAAAGTTAGAATAAAAAAAGAAGACAAAACACTGTATTCAATAAATGAAAATAGAATACCAGATTCCTCAATAGAGGCTTTCTCATTAGGTGGTTTTTTTGGACAGACATACCAGATTGCATTGGATTTAGCAAAGAAGATGGACCTTAAACTAGACGGAAGTCAAAAGAGAGTAGTACGAGAGTTTACATTTTTTCTAGTTCTTTTTAAATTTGAAAAAGAGCCTGCTGAGAAATAGGCATCTAAGATTACCACAAAGTTCCCTGTTTTTTTAACAGTGATTTTGATTCTAAATCTGTTATTGTATCAAGGGTTAGCTTGTCATATTTTGTGTTAGTAAATTCAGTTCCATTCATTGTTGCTCCAGTCAAATCAGTATTTTTTAGATATGAGCCACTTAAATCAGAGTCATTTAGGTTACTGCTTTTTAAATCGCAATTAAATAAATCAGCCCCTCTCAAATCTGCACCACTAAGATCTGCGCCATACATATCTGCATCCCATATTTTTGCCTCTGACAAATTACAATTTCGCATGTCAGCCCCACGAAATTTTGTGTAAAAAAGAATGGTACCGTGTAAATTAGCTTGGCTCAAATCAGATCCACTGAGATCAGCATTATGAATATCAAATCCATCAAGATTTACTCCACTCATAAAAGAGTTTGAGAGATTTTTCCCAACCAAATTCTCATATTCAAAATTTACTTTCTTGAGATTTCTTTTTTTAAAGACATCTGGGATATCCATGTATAGTTTACAACATTAAGTATGGATAAAATATTATGCTAATAGTTTTTAGCTAAGCACAAATAATTTTTAAAAAAACTCGATTTCTAAGGGTATTTTAGTATCAATAGAAAAAATATTTTGATTTGACTGAAGCAAAATTACAGGGTTCTGGAGGCTACATTGTAGCTGAAATTACCGATGAGCAGGCAAAAAAAGCAGATTTGGGAGTCGGAAAATTATTTTTGGC
>JACEMX010000173.1 GCA_013867335.1 Candidatus Nitrosomaritimum aestuariumsis | reverse complement strand
ACAATGAATATTGTAATGATGATATGATTATTGTAATGGTACTAAAAATAATAAAAAATACCCCAGCTGGGAAACACATGTCGTCATTTGGGCCAAATGCCGCTGTCAGGACGGCAAATACCATACCATCAAAAAACAAATTCGAGTCGAATGTTAGCTTCTAGTCAACAATTAATCAAGAATTAAAAAATTTTGAAACTAAAGAGTAAGGCCAGTTACTTTTTCATATGCAGTCACATATCGCTGCGTCATTTTTTGTATAATCTCTTCAGGTATTGCAGGAGCTGTTGGCTCTTTTCCTGCATCCCTGTCATCATCAAATTGTTTTTGGTAACCGTTTGCAGTTAACCAATCACGCAAAAGTTGTTTGTCATAGGCTTCTTGTATTTTTCCAACCTCATAGGAATCTTTTGGCCATAAACGATATTCATCAGGACCAATAGAATCACCCAAAGTTATTTTTCCATCCAAAATACCAAATTCCAACTTTAAATCAGCCAGAATGAATCCCGCACTATCAGAAATCTCTGCCATCTTTTTGTAAATGTCAATTGAAGTTTTCTCAAGCCAGTTGTATTGCTCCTCTGTAACTAGTTTCATTTCAAGGGCTTTTGATTTGTCAATTGGAATGTCATGCTCTGACTTTGTTGTAGGATCAAAGATGGGTTTAGGTAATTTTGCAGCAAGTGTAGTGTCTGTCCCTTCTGGAACTTGGACTTCACCTTTTTTCCACCTGCTCACAAGACTTCCATAAAAGTAGCCTCGAACCACACACTCGATTGGAAGCATTTTCATTTTTTTTACCATGATTTCAGTGTCTGATTGTCTCTTTACAAAGTGGTTTGAAACTGGCAATTCATTGAACCAAAATTCTGCAAATTTGCACAAAACCTCCCCTTTTTTGGGAATATCTTCCTTGAATTTGACATCATATGCGGAAACCCTATCAGAGAACTTGAAAACAAGCATATCATCTCCAGGATCATAGAGGTCCTTTACCTTCCCTGAGGTTAAAAATTTCAATGAAAATTCTTCATAGGCATGAAATTTAATTGCTCTGAAAATGCTAAGAGCCCATCATTCCAACCATTTTAGGCATCTCACGATATGCCTTACTTACAAAGATATCATTATCTGCAGTCACCTGTACAAATTGCATAGAGTTTTCAGATGGTGGCGAAAGCAAAATCTTGTCACCTGGCTCTAGGATTTTAAGATCCAGTGTGTCCCCATCCCCGAAATTCACATGAATGTTAGTAAGTGGTTTTGAGCCAGTATTTTGAATAGTAACTCTTCCTACCTCAAACAGGTTTTGTTTATCAATTAATGGGTCGACAAAAATATCATAGTTTTGAGTTGGGACTGATAACTTTGCAACATCCATTCCAAATACAATGGCCGTTGCAGCAGCTGCTGAAACAATTATGATAATCAGGATTGTGTATTGTTTCACTATTCAGTATTTGGGCATTCTAATAATTAAGATTGATTATTCTACTTGGACGCCGTTCCAAAATGCCACCATGCCTTTGATCTTTTTTGCAGCATCGTTAGGTTCTGCATAATACCATGCGCAGTCTTTGTTGGTCTTTCCATTTACTGTAACAGAGTAATAGTTTGCCTTTCCTTTCCATCCACAAAATGAAGTCATGTCAGTTTCTTGGAAATATTCTTTTTTTATCGAGTCAACAGGAAAATAGTGGTTTCCTTCAACAACTACAGTTTCATCACTTTCTGCAATTACTGTATTATTCCATGTTGCTTTCATGTTTTTACAGCACTTTCACTGTATTTAAAAAAAGCTCTAATTTTGATTTGCCTAAAAATAATTTAAAAAAATTTTAAATTCTTGGCATTACACTTAGTCTGGATTTTGAAGTTATGGCAATTATTGATACAATTGCAATTACCAGAATCATAGCAGCGACAGTTCCAAATTCGGGAATTACTTTTCCTCCTACTATTTCTACCTCAACTGTATCTTGAAATTCTGAGGCTATTCCTTGGTTTGCAGTAACTGTATAGATTCCATCTTCAGTCCACAGTGGACCTCCAGTCTTGATTTCAACTATAAAATTTCCATTAGTGTCAGGAGAAATCTGCTCTACTGATACCAAATTACCGTTTGGAGAATTTATCGTAAATGTAATGTCAGTATCTCGGCTCACGGCAGTTCCAGTAATAGTGATAGTATCAGAGCCTTCTAATGCCTCAGCAGTAATTTCTAGTCCTGGGAAAATTATTCTATCACCAGTACCAGGAGCAGCAACAGTCTCTTTTACCAATGAATCACCAGTTACAGTAAATTGAACTCTTACTGAATCTGAAATTTCCTCATGGCTTACTACTACAGTGTATGTTCCCACTTTGAAGCTTGGAAGAGGTGGGTGAATTAATCTCTTAAACTGGCCGTCATCATCGAACTGAATTTGTGGTGAAAGTATTATTTCCCCATCAGGAGCTATTACTTGTAATTCCAATGGGACAAATTTTGTTACTCCATTAATGGTGCCATAAACGAATACACTGTCAGTGGCAGCAATGGTGTCTTGATCAGAATTCAACTCAATAGTTCCTTCTGCAAATGCAGATGATATTGGAATAAATGAAATCGCAAGCAAAGCTAGCAGAGCCATCTTTAACATATCATCAATGAAAAAATCTCAAGTATATATGAATTAGGCTTCTTCGATCAGTATCAGTTTTTTTAATGGATCTAGATTTTCCAAATCATTTTGAATTCTAACAAAATCAAAAAATGGTTTAGCTTGCTTCGCCTTTGATCTCTTCTCTGCTCTTAAAGTCAGGAGTTACCCCAAGAGAATCATAATTTCCTGAAGAACAGGTAAAGCACATAGAGTCTTTTGGTATCCCTACTGCATTTGCAAGGTTTTCTGCATCATTGTATCCCAAAAAGTCAGCACCGATATCACGTCGGACCATTTCTGTAATTTCATCAGGAGTCATGTCTTTGCCATTGGTGTATGTGGCAAGTTCCTGTTGCGATGGGAAGTCAATTCCTGCATAGCATGGGAAATTGATTTGAGGGTATGTGATTAGCATGCTGATTTTTCTTGCACCTGCACGTCTGAGAGCCTTGATTATGGCCTTGGAGCTTGTTCCCCGAACCAAACTATCATCAATTACAACCACATGTCTGCCATCTATGATTTCGCGTATTGGAATAATCCATCTATTAATTTCAACTCGGTCAGTTTGGTGAGGTTCAATAAAACTACGAAGTGGACCTTTCTTGCTGTATCTGTCTTTTAGTAGTCCCTCATCAAAAGAGACACCTAACTCTTGAGCATATCCAAGTGCGGCAGGACGTGCCGAATCAGGTACTGGAATTACAAGGTCTGCATCAGGTATTGGGAATTTTTTTGCAAGGAATTGCCCAATTCTTTTTCTAGAGACGTAGATGTTTGTTCCCTCCATTTTGCTTGAAGGGTGTGCAAAATATGTAAATTCAAAAGAGCAATGAGCACGCGTTGCATCATCAGAAAATCTTTCAGTCTCTAGGCCATTTTTGCTTAGTCTAATTAGTTCGCCTGGCGACACATCTCTTTGCAGTTTTGCACCAACTGCAGAGATTGCAGAGGATTCAGATGCAACAATAAAAGTATCATCAGACTCTTTGTGTCCTAATACCATAGGCCTGAATCCTTTGGGGTCTCTTGCAGCATAAACAGAGTTGTCATCGGAGATAAAAGTAAAACAATAAGAGCCAATCATTTCATTTTTCAAAATTGATAATGCTTTTCCCATCTGTCCGTTCTCAGAAATTAGTGAAACTAATCTTTGTGCTGCCACTAGAGTATCACTTGCATTTTGAGGAGTAAAAGAGCAGCCCCCAACAAGATTTGATAATTCTTGCACGTTTGCAATGGTTCCATTGTGAGCAACACATAGGTCTTTTACTTTAAGGGGTTGGGCGTTTTCAAGTGAGCTTCTGCCCATAGTAGAATATCGGACATGACCAATTACAGAAGATGACTTGTATTCTTCTGAAATTTTTTTAAATTCTGAGGATGCTGCTGAAACTAGACCTAATTTTTTTAGTGGTGTTTTATTTGGAATTGCAATTCCCCATGCTTCTTGTCCTCTATGTTGAAGCGCACGTAAAGCATCAATTGCCATAGGTACAACATTTGTTCCACTAAGACTGAAAATACCTACAACACCACAATTTTCCTTAACCATGTGTTACCAACTCCCCCAGTGAACTTACCCAAGCCTTTTGCGCCTTATCAACGCTTAGATCAATGACGGTGTTCTTGCCATGATTGAACTGAATTTTGTTTCCTGTGAATTTGCCAATTGTTTTGTATGATACTTTGTTTTTTTGTAAGGTTTCTTCTACTTTTTTGATATTTTTCTTATCGATTACTGCAAGGTATCTTGAGTGGCTTTCAGAGAAGAGCTTTTTGTCATCAGATAGTTTTTCTCCTGGAACCTTCTCTAATGATAATTGACATCCAATTTGATTGGTCATGCATATTTCTGATGCTGCAACTGCCAATCCGCCTTTTGAGCAATCATGACATACTTTGAGCAGTTGTTTTTTGATTAAATCTAAAACAGATTTCATATTCTTTTTTGATTCTGCAAAGTCAACTTTTGGACAATTGCCGCCGATGAATTTGTGGATATACTCATAATATTCAGAACCGCCAAGTTCGTCTTTAGTGTCTCCAATCATTATCAAAGAATCACCATCTAGAACTTTTTGTGGAATGAGTGGTTTTTTGTCAATCAGTCCAAGAACGCCAATAAGGGGAGTAGGCTTGATTGGCCCAGACGGAGTCTCATTGTATAGGCTCACTTTTCCGCCGATGCATGGTATTTTGAAATATTTTGCAAAATCAGTTAGTCCTTTTAGAGATTCTAAAAAGGTCCAAAAGATTTCAGGATCTTCTGGATTTCCAAACTGTAAATGATCAAGCATCCCTATTGGTTTTGCCCCAGTGCACACAACGTTTCTGCATGCTTCCTCAAAGCATCCAATTGCACCTTCCCTTGGATTAATGTAGCACTGTTTTGGATTGCCGTCAATTTTTGCAGAAAGGAATTTTCCATTATCGAGTCGCAATACTGATGCATCTTTGCCAGGTTTTACGACAGTTCTAATTCCTACTTCATGATCATATTGACTATAAACCCAAATTTTGCTTGCGATGTTTGGTGAGGAAATTAGCCTCATCAAAGTTTTTGAAAGATTTGTAATTGGTTTTAGTTTCTTTTCTTTTTGTATAGCATCTAAATATGCAGGTTTTTTTGATGGCCTATCAAGGAGGTGCGCATTTGCCACTACATCAGTAGAAATGTTTGCAAATGTTTTTGCACCCTTTTTTACGTGCATTAGATTTCCAGAAGTAACATGTCCAATTACAGAACACGTAATGCTGAATTTCTTGCAAATCTCTTGTAATTTTTTTAGTTTTTTCTTGTTTGTAACTATGAGCATTCTTTCTTGGGATTCAGATACCATTATTTCATCAGGATGCATTCCAGATTCTTTGGTGTGAACTTTGTCTACATCCATCTCAATGCCTATACCCAAAGTGTCTGCAGTTTCTGATACTGCACAAGACAAACCACCTCCACCAAGATCCTTTAATGCGTTAATCAAATTGTGATTTCGTGCTTCAAGGATTGCCTCAATGACTAGTTTTTCAATGAATGGGTCAGGAACTTGTACGGCAGAACGGTCTTCAGACTCTAGAGAATCCGAAGCAAACTGTGAGCCTCCAATGCCGTCTCGGCCAGTAGAGCCACCCATTAAAACTACCAAGTCACCCTTGTTAGCATGATTTTTTATCAAATTTTCTTTTTTTCCAAATCCAATGGCTGCTACATCAACTAGTGCATAGTTTGAATAGCATTCATCAAATTCAACTTCTCCTCCAATTGTAGGAATTCCAAGACAGTTTCCATAGTCTGCAATTCCAGTTACCGCATTTTTGAATAGCCATCTTGCTTGTTGATCTTTTTCAATATCTCCAAATCGTAGTCCATCAAAAATTGCAATAGGTCTTGTTCCAGCTGACAGTATATCACGAATTACACCGCCAACTCCAGTCGCAGCACCCCCGTATGGCTCAACTGCAGATGGGTGATTGTGACTTTCAATGTGTGCAGTAATTACATATCCATCTCCAACATCTAAGACTCCAGAATCATATCCTTTCTCTGAAATTACAAGTGGTCCAGTCATTGGAAGCATCTTTAGATGTTTTTTTGAGGATTTGTATGAGCAATGCTCAGACCATTCAGCAGCTACAATTTGTAGTTCGGTGGATGTTGGCTCTCGCCCAATTTTGGATTTTAAATCTTCTAGTTCTTGCGGCTCTAAACTCAATGTGTAACACCCATGGAACTTAGTAGTGATTCAAAAATCAAAGATGATGGTTTATTGTCAATTGGATTAATTTCAGATTCCACTGCACGCTCAGGATGAGGCATCATGCCAACAACATTTCCATCCTCATTGCACACTCCGGCAATCCTGTCAGTTGAGCCGTTTACTACATTTTCGTATCTAAATACAATTTGATTATTTTTCTTTAATTGTTTCAAAGAATCATCATCAACATAATATCTCCCCTCACCATTTGCAATAGGAATTGGAATTTTTTGGTATAGTTTGAATTGGCTAGTAAAAGGAGTTTTGTTATTTTCGACTATAAGATTGGTCCACTCACACATAAAATTTAGAGACGTGTTTTTTAGTAATACGCCAGGTAATAGTCCAGATTCTACTAGAATTTGAAATCCATTGCATACACCCAAAATCGGAATTCCTTTTTTTGCCATCTTTTGGACATCAGCAATAACAGGGCTATGTGCAGCAATCACTCCTGCGCGGAGTCTATCACCATAAGAAAAACCACCTGGAAGTATTACTGCATCAATGTTTTTTGGCAATCCCTTTTCATGCCAAAAATATTGTGCATCCAGCTTAAAGACATCAGTTAACACATGAAACATGTCTCGATCGCAATTACTGCCCGGAAAAACTACAACCCCAACCTTCACGACAGTTTTACCTCAGAGAGATATTTAATTTGAATCTAGATAGAAAATCCTAAAGCGAATAATTTTTCTGATCGGCATATGACAAGTTTAAGATATTATGGTATTCCAAAATTTATCAGATTCATCATTCAGACATATTTTGTAACATATCTTAGGAGATGATTTCTAATTATCAGTACAAAGGAATTTGGTTTGAGGCTATTCAAAGACATCAATGGTAACTTTGCTTACCATGGGATTGTAAATACGCAATTCGTCGCAAATTTCTTGTATTTTTTTTTCAGCAGTTTTTTTGTCTTTTTCTTGTATGGTAAATTTTAGCATCTTTGCGGTCTTTATTTTGGAGATGTTTTTGTGAGTACCTTTGAGAACCAAATCATTTAGGATGGTGTCTCCTTCAGGGTCACTGATTCCAGGTTTGTTTTCTATGGTTACATGCACGCTAAAAGTTGCCATGAATATTTTGAAAAATCAAATCGAGGTTAATCTATCTTCCGAATAAATTTGCGCTTTTATACTTAGATTGCAATATAGCCCAGATGCCTGGTTATGAGGACGAGTAGTTCTATCGAGCACCGCCCATTTCCAGGGTCAAAATGATTTTGAGTTTTTTAAAAAATCAATATGCCGTTTGTAAAGTCCTGCAACATATTCTGGATTCTCAATGATTAGTTCTTGGTCTTTCAAGTCTTGTTTTGACAGGTACATGTTTTTTTCAAATATTCCTTTTTCATCAAGGCTAGCACAGATTTTTTTCCACATTGAAACTTCTTGTGTGTTTTTATTTGCAGTAGAATAGTAAATGTAGAGTAGTCGAAGTTTATTGTATTCATCTATAGTTAGTTTTTTTTGGAGAAAATAACTTCGCTTTAATTTGTTGAAAAAAATCAATCCTTTGGTAGTTAAAACATAATCAAATAATTTTGGATAGTCTTCTAGATGTATTGGATGTAGTGGATCTTTGTGCATTATTCACCATAGCAAAATCCTCCCAAAAAAGAATTTTTCCTAAATTACGGCTTGTATTTTTTTAGACCTTCTTCTAAAACTAGATTCAAAACATGTGAAAAACTCACAGAGCTTGATGATGTTTTAATCATTTTTGCTTGAAGGTTTCGTAGTCTCTCAGAATTGTTATCATCTAACACTATAGTAACTCGTGATCCCACATTCTTATAATCACCATTTCATATAAAAGAAGTCCTATAAATGCAGTTTACCCTCATAATGGAATTTATAATAGAATATCTTCAAAACATTAATTGTCAAAACAAAGATACTGGAAAATTACGCCTGATGAGATTGAAAAATTTGTCTACGATGAGTCCAAGTTGTTAAATTGGGAAATAAAATGTACCAAAGAACCAGAAGAAGAGGCACGATTCATCGGAGTATTCATGTATAGAAATGGCACTCCTTATGATTATGAATCAATTAAGGGATTGACTTACTATTACAACAACATTCCACGCACAGAATTACCATCCATTACAAAGTTTCTTCAAGATAAATTCGGAGGAAAAGAATTGGAGAAAGGAGAGAGAATCTTCCTCAAAGACTCAAAGGAGTTGTATTCTGGAAAAGACATTGCTGCTTTGGCAAGAGAAATAGAAAGCAAATTCAAGACAACGGCCATAATCACACTTGAATTCCAAGACCTTACCCAAGAAGAAATGAAGGGCGGGGGTTTGCCTGAGGCCAAATTATTACCAATTCCAGGCAAATAGATAAGTTACTTTAAAACAAATAGATCCTAAATGTCCGAGTTAAATGAAATCCGCCATCATCTTGATGAGCTTAGAAAACGTGTACTACGGATTGTAATAGTTATTGGAATCATTACAGTTTTTATCCTAACTTTTCATGCAGAACCGCTAGAGTTTGCAGGAGTCACATTATACTATCCAACACCAGAACCGCTTGATAACATTGCAGCACAAATTACAAACCACATGAAAGACAATCTGGTGCCAGAAGATGTCCAGTTAATTCAAACTGCACCAGGACAGGCATTTTTTGCCCAAGTGTACATTTCTGCATTGGTAGGAATTGTAGCAGGCATGCCAATAATCATCAAAGAATTGGTGGGATTTATCAAGCCAGCACTAAAAGAAAATGAAATTAATGTTAGCAGGAGCATATCAATTCCTGCATTAGGATTATTCATTGCAGGATGTGTGTTCTCATATAATTTTGTAATTCCATACATTTTAGAATTCTTGTATAGATATGGAGAGTCTGCAGGGCTAGTTACGTTTCTTAACGTGATTGATTTTGTTACATTTGTTTTACAATTTTTGTTGGCATTTGGATTATCATTTCAGCTTCCGCTGGTAATGTACGCAATCACTGCATCAGGCATGATTGATTCGGATTTTTGGAGAAAAAATATTCGATATGCAATTGTCATAATCGTGATTTTTGGAGCAGTAATTACTCCTGACGGTAGCGGAGTTACAATGTGGTTTATTGCAGGTCCTATGATAGGCTTGTATTTTGCAGGTATGGCCATCATTGAGCGTAAAGAACGAAAAAAGTTGAACACTTAAATCTAAAATCGGGGAACTCTAATCTAGAATGTTTCTTGCAAATATTGCAAATTTCATCGCAGGCCAAGAATGGATATTCATAATCATCATAGCAGTTGTACTGATTTTTGGAGCCAAGAAAATACCTGAATTGGCCAAAACATTTGGAAAAGCCAAAGGCGAATTTGAAAAAGGCAAAATTGAGGGCGAAAAGGAGCTCAAGGATTTCAAGGAAAAAGGCTCTGATGTAAATAGCAAAGAAACAAAATCAGACTAGCTTTCAGCAATTAAAATTAGTTTATCATATATTTTTGGAAACTCATTTTCAAATTTTCCCTTGCTAAACATTCCGGACAATCTCATTTTGCCTTTAGACTTGAAATCAACTGTGATAGTGATTTTTGTGCCATTGCTTGTCTGCTGAAAGTTCTCAGTAATGTGAGAGCCTTTTGCATCACCGCCAACAATAAAGGTTTCATGAAGAGTTGGTTTTTCTATTATGTGCTTTGCCATGACGACCATTTCCTTTCCAGCAAGATTGATGTGCTCTTCTACTAACGTCGTATTTGGCCTTACTGAAATTATTCTTATTGATGGAAAAAAGTTTCCCATCTTATTTTGAAAGGATTCAAAATCTGTTGCCACATCAAAGACTTGCTCTATTTGTACACTAGTGAATTTTTCAAATGTTATTGTCAACTACAAATCAAAATGTGCCCCATCGAGGGTATAAATTGTGCTCCAAATCAAATTGGTCCAAGCATTTTCCAACTCCATGATTTACAATATCATCAATAGTCTTAGGTTTTGTGTAAAATTCAGTGACAGGAGGTAAAATCACAACACCAAGTCTTGCTAGTTTTAACATGTTTTCAATATGTATTGCAGAAAGCGGTGTCTCTCGTACCATCAAAATTAATTTTCGAGATTCCTTTATTGTTACGCCAGCCGCTCTTGCAACTAGTGTATCATCATATCCGTTTGCAATTGCAGACAGAGTCTTCATACTACAGGGAGCTACAATCATCCCATCAATTTTATGAGTCCCACTTGAGACACTTGATGCCATATTTTTTTCATCAGAAACATTTGTTGCCAAAGATTTTACGTAATCAGAAGTGTAATCAGTTTCCATAGAAATACATTTTTCAGCCCATTCAGTCATTACGAGATGAGAATCAACATTTAGTTTTTTGAGAGTCTCAAGCATCCTTATTCCATAGATAACTCCAGTACTACCAGTAATTCCAATTATTAACCTCATGACCTTACTGAAGTATCAAGGTATTTTATGTAATTGCTATGGCACCTAATTTGGCACTAGTCTATTCATATTTGTGAGGCTCGTCATTTCTTGCCTCATCCAATTCTTTTTGTTCTCTTCTTCGTTTTAGCCATAGTGAAAATCCACCGGCCAGCATTGCAGTCAATAGTATTACTCCTGCCATCTGCAACTCAAAGGAATAAAGCATGTGATTAGTTGATGCCATCTTGAGAAAAATCTTGTGATTTGGTCAGCGATCCAAAGTTTTGAAAATTAGCTATATTACCTCCTGATTTGTACCCACATTTGTGATAAGGCCTTCTGAGATCAAAAAAATTGTAAATGATTACTCTGATGTGCGTATTGGGGTGATGGGAAGCCATTCGGCCCTCGAAGTTATGGATGGAGCTAAAGAAGAAAATTTTGAGACCTCTGTGTATTGTCAAAAAGGCAGAGAGGGACCTTATCAGAGATTTGGCAGAATTGCCGATGAGATTGTAGTTTTAGATAAATTCAAAGACATGGCATCTGCAAAAAACCAGAAAATTCTAAGAGATACAAATACCATTATTGTACCCCACCGTTCGCTTACCGTTTATCTTGGATACAAAATTCTTGAGAATTCATTTAAGGTGCCAATTTTTGGTAACAGAAAGTTGTTTCAAGCAGAAGAAAGAACTGCAAAGAAAGGACAGTACTATCTTTTAGAAAAAGCCAGAATTAAGTTCCCAAAATTATTCAAAAATCCTAAAAACATCAACAAACCTTGCATTGTTAAAGTTCAAGAAAAAAACCGCCCATTGGAGCGTGCATTTTTTACAGTTTCATCTTACAAAGACTATGTAGAAAAATCAGAGGCCAAAATCAAACAAGGGGTAATTGCAAGAAAAGATTTAGAAAAATCAAGTATTGAGGAGTTGGCAATTGGAACATATATGAATTTCAATTATTTCCACACGCCAATATCTGATCAAGTAGATTTTATTGGAATAGAAAGAAGATTACAAACCAACGTACATGACTACAATGCTCTTCCAGCAAGACAGCAGATGGATATCAATATCGACTTGCAAAATATTGAGGTAGGACACACGCCAGCCAGTATTAGAGAGTCATTACTTGAAAAGGTAATTAAGATGGGTGACAAATTTGTTGCAGCCGTAAAAAGAGAATACGCACCTGGAATTATTGGGCCATTTTCATTACAAAGTGTGATTACAAAAGATTTGGAATTAATTGTGTATGATGTTTCCTTGAGAGTTCCAGGCAATCCCATTGTTGCAACGACAAGTCCCTATACAAAATACCAATACGGTCAAACATTTGGAGTAGGTCGTAGGATTGCAATGGAGATTAGACGAGCTCAAGAAGAAGGACGATTAGACGAAATAGTCACATAGGAATTTATCAATAAAATTACAAATGCGGCAAGTCCAGAAGCAAGAAAATAGAAAAAGGCGTAACCCCTTTCTTACAGAACTCTGAGAGATTTCCTCTCGTTGTCAGGTCATTTTATACCTGATTGCCTTTTTCGTTCTGCGAGGCTACGCAACCTAATCGCCAGATTTTACAACTAACGACATCACTTAGTATA
>JACEMX010000096.1 GCA_013867335.1 Candidatus Nitrosomaritimum aestuariumsis | reverse complement strand
GCTGTAGAGTGATGCTGGCTTTCAAGGTGGCCGCACTTGCATTTTTCTCCAAATGGTTCAAGATTCATTTCTTCTCAAATGCAAAGGATTGGTTTTCAAGTCCTCCATATTACTTCGTGTAGAGTCAGGAGTCCACAATATGTGCACTCAAAAAATACTTTCAACTGATCAGATAAAAAATCAAAACTTCATAAGTTCTTCTAATCTTTGTGAGAATTTATTATTAGTTCTTAGAGGTTTGGAAAGGGTTGTGTCTTACTTTGAAAATTAACACACACCTTACACAGACCCTTTCTTCCCCATTTGGTTCTAAGGAATAATGACTTTTCTGATGGCATTTCGGACAAATGTACCCCACCACAAAATTTGTATCAGAATAAATTATTTAGTTTCTTGTCAGTATCAAATTTTTCATGACACAATATTACACTTGGAAAAATTTTTTGATTAAAAAATACCTGTAACAAAAGTTAGCAACAAAAGTTACAAAGCATATGAGTATAGAAATTAAACTTTTGATCTAAAATTAATCCCATAACATAGTTTGAAATGAATTAATGAAATGTAAATAGATGGCGTAAGGTCGATCTTAGAAAAACCTTCGACCTATCTAAATACAAGCTTGTTTTTTACAGTTGGCATAAAAGGATATAGTACAAATCATCTATTCGCCTGAATAGTAGTCTCGTTCTACTTTTTGTGCAATGTTAAACAAAGTTTCAGGAGATAATTTTGAAACACAGTC